>CAYRCN010000204.1:0-3256 GCA_964422805.1 uncultured bacterium
AAATAAGCAAGCGAAGAACCAGCCGGTCCCGCTCCGCAAATAATAACATCTTTTATATTCATTCAAAAAACTCCAATTTCATAATAATATCAAATTCCCGTGAAAGAATAAAAACAAACACACCTTATGTCAAGCGTTAAATAAAGTTAGTGGGTTAGTGCGTGGGTGTGTTGGTGGGTTCTTTCACAGACCAACGGACTAACTGACCCACGGACCAACAGTTAAAATCTCTGTGTTTTCTGTGGTTAATTTTTTCTAAGGTACAAAAAATTTTTTTGTATTGACATTATAGCGAAAATCTCTTATATAGTATAGTAAACAATTAACAAAGGAGGTGTATTTATGGATTATGGTGATTATCCCGCAGGAGCAGCGGCAGGAATGGCCACAGGTGTAATAATAATTTATTTAATAATCGGCATCTTAATGCTCATCTCAATGTGGAAAATTTACAGCAAAGCAGGGAAACCCGGCTGGGCAGCAATAATACCCATCTACAACATAATAGTCTTACTGGAAATAGTAGATAAACCTTTATGGTGGATAATACTTATGTTAATACCATTCGTAAACATCGTAATATCCATCATAGTTACAGTTGAACTCGCGAAAAAATTCGGTCAGAGTGTCGGTTTCGCGATCGGAATGATACTTCTATCTATAATATTTTACCCGATACTTGCATTCGGGAGCGCAAAATACACAGGATAGCATAATTTCATTTTAGATTCATTCGAATCTATCAAAACCACAAAAACATCCCGTTTTTGTGGTTTTTTATTTGCTTCTATGCTTGACAGTCTAAGTGAAATAATTATAATAATTTTAAGGAGGCTCCGTATGAAATCACTTAAGCATTTCTTTATCTTTTTTATTTTATTGATATTGAGTTGCGCATCTAGTAGTTCCGACGAACCGGATTATTTTCTAAAAATTTCGGGTAATAGACCCTATGGTATTGCTTTTGATAATAATGGATTAATGTATATGATAACCGCGCCCGAAACAGGCAATGGAACACTATCTAAAGTTACACCGGATGGGAAAATTACCGAAATAAGTGTGCTTGAAGGAAGTTTTATTGGTCCCGGAATTTATATCGAAAATAACAACGGCATATTTATAGCGGTAGGAGATAAACTATTAAAAATCTCTCCGGATGGTAATACCGAAACAATTGCAGATGGATTTTCATTATGTTTCGATGTGAAGGTGGATAACAATGGAAATATTTATGTTGCAGATGATTTAAAAGGTATCATTTATAAAATCACTCCGGAAGGAAAAAAGGATATTTTTTTCAAAAGCGATACTACCGGTCCGTTTGTTCTTACGAGTATAGTCATTGACAGCAATAATGAGAATTTGTACGCAAGAGAAGTGAATAGAATAATCAAACTTAAAATAAATTCAGATAGTACTTCCGAAAAACCAGAGGTAATTATCGATAATACCAAAATGTTTTATTTGTGCAGAGACAATAATAACAATATATATGCAAGCACAATCGAGAACGCAATAAAAATCGATACTGGTGGAAAAGTTAAATATCTTTCTGGAAAACCGCTAAAGACTTCAATCGGTGTAGCCCTCGGAGGTAAAGGATTCGACGAGAAAAGTCTATATGTTACTGTTGAGGACGGAATAATAAAATTGCCTATTCTAAAGTAATACCAACTACCGCCAAAACGCCATAGTAAGAAATTAGCTTTTTGCCTTTAGCCTTTAGCTAAGAAAACTTTGTGTTCTTTGTGTGAATAATTTAGTCATATGTCACTGGTCACTAGTCACTGGTTAAAAAACAAAAAAAGATTTGTGTTATTCGCTTGCCCCGTAAGAAAGAATGACTGTATCGGGGTGTGATTTGTTGTTCCTATTTTTGGTTGGGGTTGTGGGTTTTAATAAACAATAATAATTTTGTTGTTTCTCTTTGTGCCCTTCGTGATCTCCGTGTGAGATTATTTTCTGGGTTTGTAATCGGAAATTAATTTCAGAAATTCCTTTTCCCCAAGAATCAGTACACCCAATTTCTTCGCATCCTCGAATTTCGACCCCGGATTCTCCCCCACAACCACATAATCGGTATTTTTAGAAACCGAATTCACCGCCCTTGCTCCTAATCTTTCGACTAAATCCTGCGCTTCTCTGCGGCTATATTTTTCTAACTCCCCTGTAAAAACAAATTTTTTGCCGCTTAAGGGGAGCTTCGCTTCTCTTTTTATTTTACTTTCCATTGTAACACCGGCTTCGCGGAGCTTCTCTATAACGGCAAGATTCTTTTTATTTTTGAAAAAAGAAACAATCGAAGTTGCTGTATTCTCCCCTATTCCTTTTATTTCTAATAATTGTTCCAACTTTACCTCTTTCAACTTGCCAATCGATGAAAATTCGTTCGCAATCAACTTTGCGTTATAAGTTCCGACAAAGGGAATACCTAAAGAAAAGACTAAACGGTCAAATAATCTTTTTTTACTATTTTCAATACCTTTTAATAGATTTTCGGCAGATTTTTCTCCCATTCGTTCAAGGTCTTCAATATCTTTTTGTTTCAAATAATAAAGATCAGCATAATTGAATACTAAATTTTTTTCTACTAATTGGTCTACAAGAACCTCTCCAAGACCATCTATATCCATCCCGTCCCTGCATCAAAAATGCAAAATACTCTTCTTTACCTGAGAAGGACATTGGACGTTTATACATCTATAGTAAACCTCCCCCTCAGGGCGAACGAGAGTTTCTCCGCAAACCGGACATTTATCCGGGAATTTAAATTTTTTCTCGCTTCCGTCTCTTGCGTTTTTATCCACTCCCACAACATGAGGAATTATATCTCCGCCTTTTTCAACAAAAACCTTATCGCCCACGCGAATATCTTTTCGCTCGATTTCATCCTTGTTGAAAAGAGATGCACGAGATACTGTAGTACCAGCCACAAAAACCGGGGTAAGCTCCGCAACAGGCGTAGCAATACCGGTTCTTCCTATGGACACTTCTATATCGTTCAAGCGGGTAACTTTTCTTTCTGCCGGAAACTTAAAAGCTACAGCCCACCTCGGAGATTTCGACGTCGAGCCTAAAATCTCTCTCATCCTAAGGCTATTTACCTTAAATACAAGACCATCCGTTTGGTAAGGTAATTCAAACCTTTTCGTACTCCATTTTTTAATTAAATCCTTTGAATTTTCAATGCTCCCGCGAACTTCTCTAAGGGGAATAACCTTAAATCCGATTTTCTCCAAAATATCCAGTGCTT
>CAYRCN010000205.1:0-3231 GCA_964422805.1 uncultured bacterium
CCTTTTGGGCATATAATAGTTCCTCTCATCATATGGCTGATTAAAAAGGATGAGTTTGCTTTCGTAGATGAACAGGGGAAGGAATCATTGAATTTTCAAATTTCAATAACTATTTATGGGATTATTGCCGGGCTGCTATGCCTCGTCGCGATTGGGTTTGTTTTGCTTCCCGCCATCGCGGTTGCCCATATCGTATTAATTATAATGGCAGCGGTGAAAGCAAACCAGGGCGAAAGCTATCGCTATCCCTTTACATTAAGATTTATTAAGTAAAAGCAAATCAAAATTTCACATTGTATAAAAGTTCGTCATAACAAACTTCCTTGTTTTGACAGAATTTTCTTTATTTAGCCAAAAAACAAAATTTTTTGGGAACTAAATAATAGTTTTTTTATCTAATAAAAAAACAGGAGGAAATTATGAAATATAAAAAAGTATTATTTGTATTTATCCTAGCCTTACTTTCGTTTTTTGGTTGTGATTTAGTCGACCCTACCGAACCGCTGCGAGAGTTAAGTTCTGCCGAGACAAAAATTGTTGAATCGGATAATTCTTTTGGCCTTAAACTCTTCAAGGAAATTAACGCGGGGGAGGAGACAAATTCAAATGTTTTTATATCTCCTCTTTCCATTTCTATGGCTCTTGGTATGACCTATAACGGTGCTCGCACGAGTACCGAGGAAGCAATGAGGGCCACACTTGAATTTGGGGATTTATCTATGGATGAGATAAACGAATCCTATAAAAGTCTGATAGAATTATTAACGGGAATCGATACAGATGTTGACTTCAATATCGCGAATTCTATCTGGTACAGGGATGATTTCACTTTTGAACAGGATTTTTTTGAGCGCTGCAGGGATTATTTCGATGCGAGGGTAAGCGGAATTGATTTCAGCCAGAATGAGGCGGCAAAGGATACGATGAACAACTGGGTGGATGAAAATACTAACGGCAAAATTGAGGAGATAGTTGATCATGTTGACCCGTTAATTGATGTTATGTTTCTTATAAATGCAATATATTTTAACGGTAACTGGACCTATCGGTTTGAAGAGGAAGATACAAAAGATGACGTATTCCATATGTCCGGAGGCTCCACTAAGGAATGTAAAATGATGAAAATAAGTAGCCTTTTTAAATATTTTGAAGATTCGCTCTTGCAGGCAATCGATATTCCATACGGGAAAGGCAATTATTCGATGACTGTAATCCTGCCGGGTTATGGGAGCGATATAGATGAGTTAATTGCAGGATTGACGAAAGGCCAATGGGATGAATGGATGAATAGTTTTTCCGAGGATACGGTAACCCTGTTTTTGCCAAAAATTAAGCTGGAATACAAAATAAAGGATTTGCTGGAGGAAGCTCTAACGAGTTTGGGTATGGGAATTGCATTTGACGATCAAGAAGCCGATTTTACAGGAATGTATGAACCGGGAAGTATTTTCATTGATAGGGCGATACATAAAACTTTCCTGGAAGTGGATGAGGAGGGAACTGAAGCAGCTGCAGCTACGGTTGTAGCTGTGAGTCTTACAAGTACTGGAGAAGATTTGGGTATTAAGGTTAATAGACCTTATATATTCGCAATCAGGGAAAATCATTCAGGCACCATACTTTTTATCGGGAAGATAGTTGACCCTGTCTGGGAATAAAGAAGTATAACTAAATCGAGGGTTTTGAAGGGATTAACGGAGGTTAAGATGAAGAGTAAAGGAATATTTTCATTGTTTATTATAATTTTACTTTCGACTTTTGGTTGTAATACTACGGAGCCCACCGGACCGCTTCGAGAGTTAAGTTCTGCAGAGGTAGAACTTGTTGAGGCAGATAACTCCTTTGGCTTCAAACTTTTTAAAGAAATAAACGCGGAAGCCCCAGATTCGAATGTTTTTATATCTCCTCTTTCCATTTCTATGGCTCTTGGTATGACCTATAACGGTGCTCGCACGAGTACCGAGGAAGCAATGAGGGCCACACTTGAATTTGGGGATTTATCTATGGATGAGATAAACGAATCCTATAAAAGTCTGATAGAATTATTAACGGGAATCGATACAGATGTTGACTTCAATATCGCGAATTCTATCTGGTACAGGGATGATTTCACTTTTGAACAGGATTTTTTTGAGCGGTGCAGAGATTATTTCGATGCCAGAGTAAGCGGCCTTGATTTCAGCCAAAGTGAAGCGGTAAAGGATACTATAAATAACTGGGTAGAAGACAACACGAACGGAAGGATAAAGGATATTTTGAATTTTGTTTCCCCTGATGCTGTTATGTTTCTCGTAAATGCAATATATTTTAACGGGATATGGACTTACCAGTTCGACGAGGAGGATACAAAAGACGAGTCGTTCCATCTCTTGGGGGGCGGAACTAAAGATTGCAAGATGATGGAAATAAGGAGTTATTTTAAATATTTTGAAGATACTCTATTACAGGCAATCGATATTCCTTACGGGAATGGCAATTATTCGATGACTGTAATACTTCCGGGTTATGGAGAAGACATAGATGAGTTAATTGCAGGATTGACGAAAGGCCAGTGGAATGAGTGGATGAATGGTTTTTCTGAGGATTCGGTTAATTTGTTTTTACCTAAACTCAAACTTGAATATAAAACGGATAGTATTTTGAGAAAGGTTTTGACAGATATGGGGATGGGTGTTGCTTTTACTGGTTCGGCTGACTTCACCGGGATGTATAGCCCGGGTGGTATATTTATCGGCAAAATTATACATAAGACTTTTTTGGAAGTGGATGAGGAGGGAACAGAAGCTGCGGCAGCTACTGTTGTTGCGATGGAGAGTGGTCCTGGACCCGGAACATATTATCCTACTATATTTGTTAATAGACCTTATATATTCGCAATCAGGGAAAATCATTCCGGTACCATACTTTTTATAGGAAAGATCGTTGACCCTGTCTGGGAATGAAGAAAACGGAACCTAATAGGGACTTTTTTATCTAAAGTAATATAAGGGAGGCTGATATAAAAAGAAGAAAATTGGTGGGGTTAGTAGTTGTATTTGTTGCGTTCCTTGGTTTCGGGTGCAAGAACAACCCGACAGGCAACGATATCACTCTGGATGAAGAGGCGGATGAAGAAGCAATTCAGGATTATATAGCAAACGATCTTGATTTTGCCGAATATTTTGCGTTTGACGAATATTACGGAGAAGAAGATACTGTGACTAGACTCAGGACCATTACAGGTCCGAGTAT
>CAYRCN010000206.1:0-3210 GCA_964422805.1 uncultured bacterium
TAATCGTCGTGAAGTTTAATGAAATATTCCCCGGAATCAGAAATAAAGCAGGCATCAGGAAATTTTTTCCAACTACTTATTTCCTTAACTTTAGGGTCTGCCCACTCATCAAAAAGAAAATAAGAAGCTTCGGGAATTATTCCTTCGGGAACATTGTTTGATTTTAAAACCAGATACCCTTGTTTGCTGAGTTTAACCTTTAACCAATCCACATCTCCCGTTGGATATACGGCTGGCTTTACTATGGAACCCGCTTCTACTAGTTTAGCTTCTTCCGGTTTATCGTTTGGTTCAAAATGGTCAAATTCTTTTAAGAAGCTTGCCTTGATTTGTATAGCTTTTCCGGATGAAGCATCGTCATAATCATCTTTAACTGCGAAATAGCAGGTGCCTCCTTTAGGTATAAACACAGCATCCGGCAAACGGTTCCAACCCCTTATTCTTTCTTCCTTTTCTCCTTCCCATTCCTTATATAAAGCGAAAGCAATCTCAAGATTTAATTCTTCAGGACATTCCCCCGCTTGCACCTTCAAATAGCCCTGTTCCGATATCCCCACTTTAAACCAATCTACATCCCCCGTTGGATTAATTTTTATGGGAAAAGATTCATCCAGAGTTATTTCGCCAGCTTCTTCAATAGAATTGTTGGGTTCCTTATCAGCTCCCCCTCCTTTTCCGCCACATCCACCAATCCAGGATAAAAGAATAAACAATAAGACCACCGGACAAACAAAACTTTTCATAAATACCTCCTTTGAAAAAATATTAATAAAACAAAAATAAATTAAAAGGATTAACAATAATTATTTTAATGATTTTTTTTAATTTGTCAATTACTTTAACTTCACTTTCCGCCAGATCAATCATATCTATTTTCTATTCAATTTCAGAAGAATTCCTTCTTAAGCATTCCTAGTTCAATTGACTCGCGAATCAGAGAATCCCGGTTCTATTTAATGTTGACCAATTAAAGAAAACCGTTAACTTTTAAATAAAAGGAGGATTTATATTAAAAAGCAAATTTATCAAAACAATCTTAGTTCTTATCCTGATTTTACTATGTTTAAATTTGTTAAAAGTGAATCTTGCCTCTCCGTTATTGTACATCGAAGCGCAAGCTAAATCTAAAGGTACTGAAATTCAGATAGTTGATCTATCTGAAATATCAGGCATCGCCTGCAGTGCCGATGGAAAATTCGTATATGTAACCGGCCAATTCAATGACACCGATGAAAATTTCTCTGATAGAGAATGCATATTACGATCCGATAATTATGGAAAACCCGAAAGCTGGCAAATGGTGGCAAAGCAAAATATAAAACCTTTTTAGAGGAACTTCCGCAGAAGCCTGATTGTTGAGTTATATAACAGATATTAAATAACTTAATAAATTATATAACCAGAGAATCAACCCATTAAATATAATGGGTGGGTTAACTTTTTAGTTTTATTGCCCGGTTGTTTAATTTATACTATCTCAGCACAACGAGTTTTTTCTCATCCGCGAATCTACCTGCCTCCATTCTGTAAAAATAAACTCCGGCAGGTAAGTTTCTCGAGTCGAAAACAACCGTGTGTTCACCTGCGCCCACTTTCCCATCTAACAATACTGCAACTTCATTACCGAGCAAATCAAAGACTTTTAGCAGCACCCTCTCCGGCTCCGGCGTTGAAAAACTAATAATTGTCGCGGTATTTAAGGGATTGGGACAATTTTGATTCAAGACAAAACCTTTAACGGCATTTGAATTGTCATAAATACCGGTTGCCGGATCCAGCGGATGAGTGTCGAAAAAAGCCCAGATAGAATCTGTAGCTGGAATGCTTGTAAGCCAGTAATGTCCACCCGTAGGAGTCGTATATAAGACTATATCGGCGTTATCGCTTTGGGCTCTCCACTTTCTGACCATGAGCTCACTGGTATTAACAACAGTATCCGGTTCTGTTTCACAATTATTTATTTCGACCCAGATATCGATTACGGAATCAACAGATGGAAAAACATATACTAAAGAAGGACCTCCTTCATAAGGCAAAACATCATCATCCATCGCATGTAAATGCATAATTGGAACTGCTCGAACCGGATTACATTCATCCAGATTCATTTGACCCGATGCGGCTGCGATAGCGGCAATCTTATTTGATAATTCCGCTGCCAAACGATATGACATCATCGATCCGTTGGAAAAACCTGTGGCAAAAATCCTTGCCGAATCTATAATGTAATTTGCTGAAATTGTATCGACAAGTGCGGAAATAAATCCAACATCATCTATATTATCTTCCATTGCATTTCCACAACAATTTCCAGCATTCCAACTTAACGGGCTTCCGGTACCATTAGGATAAACAACAATAAAATTATTTGAGTCCGCTTTGACACTAAAACCGGTCATGATTTCAAACCAGGAACCGTTACCACCAAAAGGATGTAAAACCAGAACGAGAGGCACAGCCGAAAGCCCATCATAAGATGAAGGCACGTGCAGAAGATATGTCCTGTCCATTTCATCATAATGTAAGGTATCGTACTGGGCATAAGAAATTACAGAGAAAAAAAACATAATTAATACTATTTTTATACATAAATTCTTTTTCATATTAATGCCTCCTTATATTTTTAGATTATTAGTCAATTTATTTTTGTCAACCTATAAATTCACACATGTTTCCTTTCTTAAACCACGAAACACACAAAATGCACTAAAATTTTTATTGTGTTTTCCGTCACAAGATAAGTGCTTGACAATGTTTATTTACTGGCTATAATTAATAGTAAAGAAATGATAATATTTATTTTATTACCCTTTCTTATAAATCAGGAAATATTAAGTCAAGCTGACTTCAATGAATACCTCTCACTTGAGATCCAGGCTAAAAAAATTGACATCGGTTTTGTCAGCCCCTTAAATTCTCCAATCGAAATTCCGGGAGCTGTAAAAGGCACCATTCAATCCAATACTGAATGGATTCTTATATGTTCGGCCGAAGGAGATTTCTTATCAAGAGAAGGAAACATAATGCCTCTTGAGAGATTAGCCTGGAGAATCGAAGGCGGAGATTGGGTTTCTTTTAAGATGGGCGAGGATAAGGTTTTAGAAGGAAGGCCTACAGAAGAGATAGGAAAACCTTTCTCCATAGATTTGAGGTTGGATTTGAAGTGGGAGGACAGCGCCGGAGATTTCCTGACAAACATCGATTTTACTT
>CAYRCN010000207.1:0-3199 GCA_964422805.1 uncultured bacterium
GCAAGGGCTCGAAAATTTCTTTATCCTTTCCCATTATTTACCTCCCCATACGATGTGAATTAGAATTTGGATTCCCGCAAGGACAACAGCCCAGATGCGTAAATCTCTCCACCGGGCTTTATTTGGAGCGCCCTCATAAATATATTCTTTAGGACGCAAAACCGCCCAGAGAGCAATGCCGATATAGAGAATTACAGTAATGATTACTCCCCAGTATAAAGGAATTCCTGATAAATCCATTATTTACCTCCTTCGGCTCTTTCCCTTAGAGCTTCCTGCGTCGTGATATCTTCTAAAACAAACCCGTAAACAAGTCCCCTGATTTTTTCAAGAGGTTCCGGTTTGGTTAAGAGACTTACTATAACATTCAGTACTAAAGCGGCCAGGAAAGACCACCAGGCAACATAAAGGAAGTTCATGCCGGTTCTGGGTAACCCCATCATTGGCTCCCATATCTTCTGCAGTCCCAGGGAAACAAAGACTCCTCCCACAAGTCCGGTCAACGCTCCCCATTTATTAGCTCTCTTCCATGCGACACCGAGAAGTACTGTCGCAAAAGTCGGACCCTGGAATACAGTCAAAAGCTCCTGCATTGCTCTGTATATACCGGGAAACCTGTTAGTTATTGGTGCAAACAATATTCCGAATCCTACAAGACCTAAAGTTATTAATCTGCCGAGAAGTAGATAGTGTTTATCCGATGCATTCTTTATAATAAATTTCTGGTAAATATCTCTGGTGAATAGCGCTGCTGCCGAGTTGATAGTAGAGTCCATCGATGAAAGCAAAGCCGCAATGAACCCGGCAAAGACCAAGCCGCTCAAGCCTACAGGTAAAAGGTTACGCATCACCCAGGGAAAAGCCTGATCGGGATTTGCAATCTGAGAAGGGTCATTACAAAGCGCGAGAGCGAAAAATCCCGGAAGTACAACAAGAAGAGGTACGAGCATCTTCAGGAATGCGGCTCCCATCATGGAGGCTTTCGCATCCCATTCTGTTTTTGCTCCGAGCGTTCTCTGTATAATCGCCTGATGACAGCACCACCATGCGGGAGATAAGACAAGCCCCAAACCAAGAACTATCCCAAGCCATGGGAAGTCTGGACTATCGAGAGGCTGGAATAGTTGAAAATGTTGCGGATGCAGCGGCTTTACAATATTTACAAGACCGGTCCACCCACCGGTTAAGTTAAATCCTACTATCATTACAGCGAGTCCTCCGACAAGCATCACAAGCATCTGGACAACGTCTGTCATTGCGACAGCCGCAAGACCTCCCGTAACAGTATAGATTGCGACTACCGCTGCAACGATAAATATACTTAGGCCTATTGGCCAACCTAAATAGGTATTCAGCATAATACCGCTTGCCCAGAAAAATACTCCAAGAACAGCGGCAAGAAAGAAAAACCAGAGAAGGGCTTCAATCGTTCTTACAGCCGTGCTATATCTTTTCCCTAAATATTCGGGTACGGTGTAGGCTCCGCTTCGCCAGTAAAAAGGTATGAACAACATTGCGGATAGAATCATAGCAGGAATAGCACCAAGCCATTCGTAATTCGCCTGAGCAAGACCGAAACGATAGGCGCCGCCAGCCGCACCCACATAATCGTATGCTCCTATATTCGTTCCAATAAGAGACATACCGATCACCCAGAAAGGCAGCATTCTACCTGCGAGAAAATAATCTTCTTCGGAGTGCACATATCGTTTAAAGAAAATTCCAAAAAGTGGTATTGCGGCGAGATAAATGATTATTACGGCTAAATCAAAACCTCTAATAAACTCCATAAATCACCCCCTTGCAAAATTTAACAGTAAATACCCTATAAAATACTTATGTTAACCTGGTATACCTTCAAAGGTGTAAAACTCTTTTTATTATACAAAATAATAAGAAAAAATCAAGAGAAAAACACTTTAAGTTTTGATAGTTATTACTCTAATGCCTCAGCTTGCTTCTGCAACTCGATTAACTTTGTGGAAATCTTCCTTGAGATCTGCCTCCTTTCCAGAAAACCAAGAACTTTATTCTTTGAGGAAACAACGGGTAAGTATTCTATGTTATACCTGTCTAATATCTCCTGTACTTCCAACATAGGTAAATCAGGTGGTACTTTTGCTATAACAGGTTCCTTTAGGTCATGTGCTAACAGAAACGCATCTAATCCGCTTGTCATGAGAGAGTTTTTTATATTATCAACAGTAATAACACCAAGTAATTCATTCTTTTGATCAACAACAGGATAATAGAGATTATCCGTTTCGCTAAAAGTTTTCAATATTTGCGCCAGTGACATATTTTCATAAATCAGAGGTACGGTTGTATCCATAATATCTTTTGCTTTACTCTCGCGGATTATATCCTCTTCGGTAATATTCAAACCCGCTTCACCGGCACCTGTTATTGCTATCCTCATTGCCAGAGGACCTATAATTTGAACAACAAAGGTTGTAGTTGTTATAATTATGACTATCGAATCCCCAATCTCTCCCGGAAAGCGACTGTTAGCAAGTATTGATAAACCTATTGCAACACCAGCCTGGCTAAAAAGGCACCAGGGCAGATATTTCTGCACTGTTTTGGGAGCTTTTGATATCCTAGCACCTAAATTCGCTCCTAATCCTTTGCCTGCAGTCCTACCAATCAGATACACAATAGCAATAATTATTATCGGGAGATTAAGATTTTGAAGGTTTAATTGAGCGCCGAAAAAAGTAAAAAACAGAATGTAAAGAATTGGCATCAATTCATTTGTCAATTCGAAAACTTCTTCGCTTTTTCTCGGAATGTAATTAGTAATAAAAACACCCGCCGTCATAGCCGATAAAAGCACATCACATTCAACTAATTTTGAGAAGCCGAGGATAAGGACTATTGTCCCGAGAGAAAAAGTAATGATTCCGTATTTATCACTTATTTTCCTCAAAATTAACGATAACGCCAGACCTCCAAGGATCCCTATTAAAACCGATCCACCAATTTCGTATAAAATATGAAAAAACACTGAAGATATTGCCGGCGTGTTTGTACCCACAATTGCAAGAGTGATACTTGAAGCAATAGCGAATAAAATGAGACCCAACCCGTCATCCAATCCTACGATTCCCAGAATAGTCGTCGTCAAAGGACCCCGTGTCTTATATTCCCACAGAACGTCAGTTGTTGCCGCAGGAGCTGTGGCAGCAGCAATTGAACC
>CAYRCN010000208.1:0-3190 GCA_964422805.1 uncultured bacterium
AGCCTGTTCTTGCAGTATCGTGCCAGTCGCCTCGACCGAGCTGGAATGCGTTTCCATCCAGAGTCCCCACGGGATTTCCTATCGTAATAGGTACGGGGTCGGTGGCTGCCAGGTCTAAAATTCCCTGATATTTTGGATGGGTTGTATCATATACATTAGCCATGAATCCCCAGCAATAATTTTGAGTTAAAACATAATAAACCGAGAGCTCTCCGCCCCAGTTAATCCAGGCGTTGTGGTGTTCTATTATTTCATCTCGCATCCGCGGGTCACTCCACGCTTGTTCCATAACTGAATCGTTATTTCCCGGCTGGTATGGGTCGAAACTTGGTCCTCCTTCGTAAGCAAGGCGCTTTATACCGTATAAATTACAGATGTGACTATTGTACATCATGGAGCCTTTACCCAGTCCATCCGGCCATGTATCCCGCCACCAATCGGTGTCCATCGTTCTGCTTTCCCAGAGTTCGTCAAGTGTTAGTCCAGGCGTTTCCATGTCCGGTGAATAATAAGTGGTTCCGCCACCGCCGTAGATATAATAGTTGACAGGATTCGGTTGAGTTATTTCAATATACTCAAGAGGTGCCCTTGAAGTAACGTGGCGTACTCCCTGCCAGCAGAGTACAGGTCTAATATGCGTCATCATCGCGTCATCTCCGAATTCCTCTCTGAATATGTTGCTGATCTGAACGGCTCTGGCTCCGGGGCGGCGCCACGCCCATATCCAGCCCTGGCCTGCATCTTCCAGGGAAAGATTGTCAAAGTTGAGGTTTTCGGGATCACCCCGTTCTAAAACCATTGCGACTGCAGTATCTTTGTATTCATTCTGTTCGTAGTTCCATATTTCGTTGCTGTATTCGACGAACAGATAAAGATCTTCGTCCAAGCCCTGATAATTCGTAAACTCGTTTCCGTCACGGAAAAGTATTGCAAGCTGACGAACATAGTCGTCATCCACCCAGCGCGGTACGTTTATCCATATATTTTTTTGGAGTTCGTTAGCCATGTTGATAACACACTCCCAGGATGCCAAATCACCTCCGTCTATATCTTCATCGTTGAAAGTATAATAGTCGTGCCTTCTTCTATCGTCCCAGGTTTTTTGACGGCTGAAATTAGTACCAGTAAATTGCATAACCCGGATTGTGGAGAAAGGTTCGACTGCTTTTTTGAAAGCGTCGGTGAATGTTACGCTGTCAGGATAACTTTCTGTACTTCCGGGGAAGAGGGGTCTCATTAATTTTACGTCCCTTACACCCCCTTCGGTGTCGGAAAAGTTTATCCAGAAATTTTCTGTATCTTGGGAAGTAATATTTATTATTCCTGTGGTTTTATTTGTCTCAGGGTTGTAGGTTACATTTTGTATGCTTGCACCGGCACCGCCGCCGCCAATGGTTACTGTCGCTTCACCCGTGAAAGACAACCTGTAAGTTCCCTGCATTTCCCGATTAGCCCATAAAAATAAGCTCGCATCAACAAGAGGCCAACCCTGCGCGTTTTTTTCTCCTTCGGACAGCGGATCCCATGTTCCCAAATATTGCCAGTTTCTTGATGTTCTTATTATATCTGCGAAAACATGGTCCTGACTCCAGTCTGTAGGCCAGGTAATATTTATTCCAAGATCGGCTCGCTCCGCGAATAAATATATTGAAGAAAATAGCGTTATCAAAAATAATGTACTGAAATACTTATGAATTTTCATAAAAGACCTCCCGGGATATCATATTTGTGATTATATTATAGGAATTCAAAACAACTATGTCAAGATGGATAAAATCAAGAGAGATAGTTTGCCTACGTATTTGTTGATTGTTTAACAGGGTTTTTATTAAGAGAGTTTTTTAAACAGGCTGATCAGAGCGTATTTCAGTTCTCTTATACTGACAAATTTCTTTAAATTTCTAAAAATAAACGAGAATCTAAAGAAAGTTTTTATGTTTGCTATTCGAACCATACGTTCTATATCATGTTTATTGAGGTAAGGGTACTCAATAATCGATTTTTTCTGTACATCTACCGGCAGATAATCGCCGTATACAAACCATTTGTTTTTCTTCGCTTCTCTGTAAAATTCGGTTCCGGGAAATGGATTGCATATATTAAACATATTAACTCCGGGATTTAGTTTTAACGCTTTATTTATAGTGCTTTTAACTGTGTCTTTTGTTTCCAGTGATGAAGCCGCCATTAAGATATTTAATTTTGGTTCTACACCGTATTTCTTTAGAATATCTACTGCTTTGTAAAAAGTTTCAACCTTAATGTCCTTTTTTATATCATCTAAAATCTCCTGATTAAAAGATTCTATTCCTATATCGACGTACTGACATCCAGCTTCTTTTAGTAGGAAGACAAGTTCTTCGTCTAAAAGATGATCAGCTCGTGCTAAACATCCCCATTTTATTTTTAAATCTTTTATTCCTTTACATATTTCTTTTACTCGTTCTTTTTTAAGAACAAATTCGTCGTCAATAATGCTTACTGCTTTGTATCCTTCTTCTTTCAAAAGTCTAAATTCTGCAATAACGTTTCCGGCTGATCTATATGTTACTTTCGGGATACTGTCATATCCTTTTTCTTCCTGGTATTCCAATTTTCTTGCGAAGGTCAGAGAGGAGGGGACGCAGTATTTGCATCTATAGGGGCATCCTCTTGAAGTCATAACAGCAGTAAACGGTCTTATTTTAAGTTTTGGATTGTAATACAAATCACGATTGATAAGATCGCGGGCAGGGAACGGCAATTCGTCAAGGTTTTCAATCAATGCTCTAGTGGGTGTTGAGAATGTTATTTTATTTTTAAGATAAGTTATCCCTTTTATTTCGTTTAGATTACAATCAAGTGTTCCCCCTAAAAATGATACCAGGTCGTTTAATGTATAATCTGCTTCTCCGCGTACCACATAAACATTATTATCGAATAAAAATTTTTCCTTATATACGCTGGCTGCCGGACCGCAGTAAATCAAAGGTATATTCCTGTGTAATTTCCGGATTGTGTTCCCAACCCTTGTGTCCAGATCGACGGAAAGATTTACACTATAGAATATATAAACATCACTTTTGTCTTTCTTTAAAAAATCCAGAAAATCTTTTCCCGTGATACCCGTTATGGGACCATCAATGACATTTACCTGATTTCCGCTGTTTCGCAGGATACTGGCGTATTGCAAAATAAATATATTGGGTAT
>CAYRCN010000209.1:0-3176 GCA_964422805.1 uncultured bacterium
AGACTTATAATCCTGGAACAGTAGAACGGCTTGTTAACAGAGTTAAAGGAGGCGTTTATGTTCACTATAATTACTGGTCGAACGTGGACGATCCTACGCAGAGAAGCTTTACGGAAAACATACTGAACAGGTATGATTATAAAACAATAAAAGAACACTATTACAGAAATTACAAGTACGGTTTATATAAAATAATAAACCTTAAAAATTAAAACTTTTAGTATTTAGTTTTTTTAAAGACGAAATGTCTTGAACCCAGATAGTTAAATACTGTTCCAAAAGCAACTCCGCACCCCTGAGCAATCACTTTATAAGGAACATTGAAAAAATGCAATATTAAATTCAGCACAACCAGGTTTATTGCAAGACCAAACAACGTCGTCACAATAAATTTAATATAGCCAAAAAAAGACAGGCTCTCTCCTTCCATAGTCTTTCTAAAAGTCCATTTATGATGAAAAAAATAATTCTGTGCGCCGGCTACCAAAAAACTCACAACGGCAAATACATTTGCCCAAAGAGAAAAAACGTCGACAAAAATATAAAAAATAGTAAGATTTGTAAGAGTTCCCAGGAAACCCACAATAGCAAACTTAAAAAAAGAATGCTTTAAAATATATATCGACTTATTAATCATTTTAACTTTTATCTGTTTCCTTTAATAAAAATTTAATTATCATTTCAAGTAAACCGCTCCGCTCGGCATCGTACAGGAAAACATCGGAAATAATATCGCTGTCTCCTATTGCCAGAGCTTTATCGGTCGCAATCAAGAAACGAGGATTCCCCATATCCTTTGGGTCTTTAAATTTAAGGGTATGATTCAAACCAAATCCCGCTTTACACGCGAAAGTTTCTTTAGAATTCTCGAAATATATTTCTTCATCTTTATTCTCATTTAAAAGTTCGACGGCGCAGGCTCTGTGAAGATAAATTCTACTCTTATCAAAGAAAACAGGTACGTACAAAATATTTCCGTATTCATTGTCTTTAAAATTTACGCCGAAAAAAGGAAGAAATCTTATTCCGTATTTTCCGGCAATCGAATTTAACGGATAAGGGACCGGATTAATTTTAAGTGGTTTAAAAAACAGGTTCCAGGATTCGGCATAGCTTTCGACGCTTGAATACATATCCCCGAAAAACACAATTCTTTGGGATTTCGACAGCTCATCAATAACCATCTCCGGAATTTTCTTTAGAGGTGTAATTACAATTACTCTATCCTCGGGAGTCACTTCCATTCCCTCTCGGTACTTGAGAACAGATAAGCCCGCCCGATTCAGCGCCGCTAAAAATCTCGAATAATTTTGAAAACAACCTCCGTTTCCGTAAACAAAAAGTCTCTTTGAAGCCCCGGGGTTATCAAAAAAAGGAAAATCACTAGACCGGGATGTATCTTCCTGTGGCGGAAGAATACTGAAAACAAGATCTTTTATGAACGCTCTGGTTTTAGAGTCGGAGAAAGCCAGAGGATAAACCCCTTTCCACCTGTAATCCGGATTTGCGCTCCATAGAAATTCCGAATCACAAATTATCGCTATCTTCCCTTTTCCATAATTTCCCAGCCCTGCTACGATATATTCGCCGTTCAATGAAGTTAGAAGAACTTTACAACTTTTTTCTCTCATCGCAGTTAACTCCGCGGCACATAGTAGCACAGGACCTTCCTTCCCGGAAGGAAGTCTACTCCTGATCCATCTTCCTTCCGTACCGGGAAAACTATCGCTTTCGGAAACCACACGACCATTGCTTATCTCCCAACCCGCGACATGTATAAGAGGTCTCAAAAAATCAGAAGAGCCGTACTTATTATCGTGTTCTGCAATAACCAATACTTTTCCTCCACGATCCACAAAATTTAACACATTCTCTATTTCTTCTTCGTTAAAACTGGCTTCCATAGCCACACCGATTATAAAAAGAGTTTGAGAGCTTAAATAGGGAAGAATTTCTTTATACGGCTTATGGTTTTCCGCGGTGTTAAACCCGAGGTCTTGCAAAAAGAGATTCAAAGAAGCATATCCGGTAAAACCGGTATCTTTAATAGGCCAGACCTGTTCTTCAAAGGCATCGAATACGATATCAGCCTCTATATGACTTTTCTGCCGTTTACAGGCAACAGTAAGCAGTACGAGAAGAAGAAGGATATGTTTAAAAACCCTCAAGGTTGGAAAATCCTTTCTTTGCCTTTCAGCACACATTTAAATCAAATTCTATCATTATCTTTTTCTTTGACAGGTTTTGCATCCGCCGGACCCACCGGGTCCTGAAGGTTCAGGCAAGCCGGCAAGTTCTATTTCCTCTGTAATAGCTTTATAAGCTTCCGCATCAATATCACTATCAGGGTAAGGTTGTCGGAGGCGCAGAAGCCGACCGTCACTATCCCGTTCTGCAAGATATTCGATTTTGCTATCTTTAAACGCTGGCGTAAAGAGAACGTCATACGCCGGTCCGGCTTTACCGTCCACAACGACGAACCATTTACCCTCACTCTTTGCAGTATACATAATATGTTTGTTATCAGAACTAAAGACCGCGCCCTTGCTAATTTCATCGTATTTATCCGTCCCTTCCTCCCCATCTATAACTGCAAACCATTTGCCTTCTTTCCTCGCCCCATAAAAAAGATACTTTCCGTCGGGGCTGAATATAGGAGTACCGGCTGAGACATCATCGTATTTCCGTTGCTCTTCCCCATTTAATACAACGAACCACTTCTCCCCTATGCACGCCGCATACGCGAAGCTTTTGCCGTCTGGCGAAAGAGCGATGCTGAATCCTTGCCCGCCAATGCCATCATACTCCATTCCTTCCTTATCATCCACAACCACCACCCATTTTTCACCCTTCATAGCCGCGTATGCTACACGGCTATCATCGGGCCCGAAAATAACCGGATAAATGGCCGGTTGCATTTCATACAGGGGACCTTCCTTACCATCAACTACAACCAAACGTTCTTTACCTTCTTTCATTACGCTGTACGCAACATGCTTGCTGTCTGAACTAAAAACGGGATTAGTCACCCCTTCATATTTTTTGCCTTCCTTTCCATCCAGCACGACGCACTGCCGGTTATTGCTGTCTATCGCCACATAGGCAAGATGTTTGCTGTCGGGACTGAATACCGGTTCGACAATCAGGTTATACTCTTTACCTGCTTTGCCATCCAG
>CAYRCN010000210.1:0-3167 GCA_964422805.1 uncultured bacterium
TTTCTTTTATGTCTTCTGATAAGAAAGTAAAATCAGGGGCCTGCCCTATTGCTTCGACTATCATCGAACACTCAAATTCTTTTTTCTCCTTATCATCAAACTCAGGATTAAATTTTCCTTCTTTGTCAAAAACCCTGAGGCATTTTTTCATAACTATACCCTTAACTTTTTCTTTTTCTATGATAATCTTCTCAGGGCCCCATCCCGGATACATTTTAATGCCCTCTTCAAGTGCTTCTTCTATTTCCTCCGGAGTAGCGGGCATAATGTCTCTCGTCTCCAGACAACTGAGAGTAATATCAACAGCTCCAAATTTCTTCATCTGCAATCTGGCAAGCGTTCTCGAAATATCCATAGCAACATCTCCCCCACCTATTACCACAATCTTATCGGTAACTTCAATTTCTTCTCCCATTGTCACCTTTCTAAGTAATTCTATTGCCTGGAAAACGTGAGGGTTTTCACTTCCCGGAACTCCGGTACTTCTACCTTTATGAAAACCAGTAGACACAAAAACCGCATCATAATCATCCCGAAGCTCAGCAAGTGAAATATCTTCGCCAACAGTATTATTACATTTAATATCTACTCCTACCGATTTTATATATTCGATATCTTTATCAAGAGCTTCATAAGGAAGTCGGTATTCAGGAATACCATATCTAAGCATACCACCGGGTTCAGACAACTTCTCAAAAATAACGACTTCATAACCCATCAACCTGAGATAATAAGCAGCCGATAAGCCTCCCGGACCCGCACCAACAACAGCAACTTTTTTCCCTGTCGATTTAATATCTTCTGTTTTAAGCACTTTTTGGTACTCGGAAAGAGAAAGATTGTCCACGACATAACGTTTCAACCATCTTATAGATACGGGCTCACCTCGATGACTAAGCACACAGGCGGACTCACAATTATGCGTACAGACTCTACCGCAAACACCGGGTAAAGGATTTGTCTTATAAATATCCCTGACCGCTTCTTCCAAATTACCTTCCCATAAATTGCGTACATAATCGACTATATCCATACCGGCAGGACAAACTTCCTCGCATAACTTACACTCCAAACATCGACTCGCTTCTTTCCTGGCCTCCGCTGCGCTGAAACCCTTAACCTGTTCGATAAAAGAGGATTTTCTCTCTTCTGGCGAAGCTTGCGACATCTGTATTCTTTCAGGGTCAAACAGCGAGTATTCTAAGTCAGAACTAAACCCTTCATAATTTTCTCTTCGGTGAGCAAGTGATGCTTTAAGAATAGAATATTCTCCCTCAGGAAGGAAGTGTTGCTTGTCTGTTTTTTCATCTTTTGCCAGAAGCTTGAAAGTCTTGGGGTCAAAATGGATATGAAAATAATCTCTGGATAGCCGGAGAGAACCTGTAGGACAAATATCGACACATAATCCGCAAAAACAGCATCTACCGTAATCTATTTCGGGGCGCTCGTTTCTTTTTCCGTCTTCCACCTCGATTTCCGGTATCTCTTTCATAAGAATTGCTTCATTAGGACAAATATCTGCACAATTTCCGCAACCTGTGCACTGATCCCAATCATTTAGATGTAAACCTCTATATCTTTCTGCGGGTTCTTTAAGTTCAAATGGATATCTTAAAGTTTTTGGTTTTTTGAAAAGATATTTTAACGCCTTTAACGGACTCAAAATTGAAGTTTTTCTATCCATTTCTGTAAACCTCGCCTAAATTTAATTCACTCATTTCTTTCATCTATCTATCTCAGGAGCCACAACATACATACTGATCATGATATTTCCTACATCCGAGATATTAGCACCCTCTAAGACTTTCTCTAATATTGTTAAACCATGGGAATAGGAAGGCGTCCTGAAATGCACTCTGTAAGGCTTATCCCCGCCATCACTTACCAGATAAAGCCCTAATTCTCCTCTCGAAGATTCAACTCTTACATAAGATTCACCCTCTCCGATTTTCCACTTGAAAGGATTGGGGACTTTGTTATAAACTTCTCCCTTCGGTAATCCTTCGATTAGTTTAAAAATCAAATGAACGGATTCTATCATTTCATCTCTTATTACCATAATCCTCGAATACGCGTCCCCGTCTTCTCTTGTGGGTATGTTAAAATCTACTTTATCGTAAGCCGCATAGGGTTCGACCTTCCTTATATCAAAGGGCTTTCCTGTAGCTCTTAATACCTGACCGACTCCACCCCATTTTTCTGCCTCTTCTCCACTTACTTTCCCTATACCACGCGTCCTTTCATAAAACAGTGGATTGTTGAAAAACGTATTGTTATAATCGGGAACACACTTCCCTATTGAATGTAAAGTCTCTACGATTCTATCTGTAAAACCCTTCGGAAAGTCACGTCTTACCCCACCGGGCCAGATATAAATATGGTACACCCTACCACCGGTTAATTCCTCGAAAAGATCCAGAATCAGGTCTCTATGGTACATCGCCCACTGCGCAACAGTATCAAAACCAAGCATATTGGAATAAGCCCACAAACCAAAAAGGTGTGAACCAACACGGGCGAGTTCAAGATATATACTCCTTATCCACTCTGCCCGTTCGGGTACTTCTATACCGGCTAATTTTTCTACAGCCATCGCGTAAACCATCTCCATATGGTCCGGTTCAACAACATTTATTCTGCAAACAAGAGGAAAGTTCTGTATCCATGTCCTGTACTCCATCAATTTTTCAAAACCGCGGTGCAGAAAGCCGGGATCAGCCGTCGCTTTTAGAATTTTATCTCCTTCGACATTCAATGTTATACTGAAATTCCCAACCATTCCCAGATGCTGCGGGCCAAAGAAAAGCTCGACTTCTCTCATGCTTTCTCCTCCGGTATTAAAGGTATAGAATTAAAAAAATCTTCTACATATTTTCTTGTATCAAAATCTTTCCTGAAGGGAGGCACATCATATTTTCGCTCCAGAAAAAGAGGAATTAATCTCGGATGACCTCTAAAATTAATTCCGAAGAGTTCATGAATCTCCCTCTCGTAGGGCTCAGCGTTTTCAAATACACCAATTACAGTCTCTACGTCCGGGTTGTCTCTTGTAACTCTTATCTTCAAATAGACATCTCCTTTTTCCTGATACGATTTATTATCATTAAGATAGGATGTTAAAATATATATCAATTCAAACTCTTCTTTATTAATCCAATCCACACAGG
>CAYRCN010000211.1:0-3165 GCA_964422805.1 uncultured bacterium
TCGAAGAAATATTTAAAGATGTAAAAAAAAAGAGAAAAGAGATAAGAAAATTTATAAAGCATACGAAGAATACAGGTATAGCTTAAAAGAAATAGGAGATTTTTTCGAGATTCATTACTCGACAATAAGCAGAATCGTAAAAAAGATAAAAGAAGAAAGGAAAACAAATAATTCAAAAAACAAGACCTGACCCCAGTAGAGCAGTAGAGTGGGGATATAGGGTATTTTCCTAATTTGGGTAAATATGATAATTATAAATATGAATAGGTATCTTGACAAAAGATTTTAAACTTGTATGATAATAGTCAACTTTAGGTATTATTGTTAAGAGGGAAAAAGAATATCCGCGAATTAGCAATTGTAAATTGGAGATTGGAAATTAGAAATTGCAAATTGGATTCAATAAATCAAAAAAGGGGTTGTGGTTTTTAGGGAAACGCACCAACGCTCTAACGGACTAACCCACTAACTCCTCCGGAGGAGGAAAAAATGTTTAAAAAAATATTAATAGTTTTAATGATTGGTTGTTTCCTGCTCGGAATGGCGACAAGGGCGGAGGCGGAGAATGCGAAGGAGGAAGTGAAGAAAGAGGCTAAACCTGTATCGACTGCGATTGAGGGTGGAAAGGCGTTTGGAGAGGAAGTAATAGATTCTGACGTTACAGGTGAATGGACTCAGGAGGAGATTAATTATTTTCGGAATAAGGAATATGTGGGAGATGAGAAAAGATATATTCTTTTTTCTCTTCATTACTATCCTTCTTATATAAAAGAGAAGCTCTTAAAAGAAGACCCTTACAATAAAATTGCTTATGAAAAAGATATAATCACGGAAATTGCCATGAAACAATTTGCTTCATTAAAGATAGAAAACAAACAACTCTTAAAACGTTACTTTATTCTTTTGAAGTCTGAGATTTTTGCCCGGCAGGGTTATGATTTTAAAAACTTAGCCTTAAAAAGGTTTTTTGAAATGATGCCGTGGTATTCGCAATCTTCAGGTGAAGTAGAAATAAATGATAAGGAGAAATATAACATTGAAAGAATTGAAGAAAGAGAAAAATTATTGGAAGATATTAATTTTATAAATTACGAATGCGATAGAAAAACCATTGTTGAGGCTAAGTGGGGAAAGGATATTGGAGAGTTTGGACTTGAGCCACTAAACGAAAGTTTTGAGTGGAAAACTTATCTGACTGTCGATAAAAATGATAATATTTATTTGGTAGATCAAAACAATCTTAGAATTAATGTATTCTCCATGAGTGGAAAATACGTAAAAAGTTTTCCGATTCCTCGAGAATTTGTGTACAATTCTAAAGAAGTTGAGAATTCTCTAGTTGAAGGGATTGGAGTTGATTATAATAGTTATATATATCTTGTGAGCTCATCATTGCCTGAGATGCTCAAGAAAGGTTTTTCAAATGAAGTTGTCATTAAAATCGATGCAAAAGGCCGGAAAGTTGATGAATGGGTATTTGAAGGGACCTACGTTTATGATCCTTATTTCTATGAAAATGAAGATAAAGAATTGTATTTATGGGGTTTTTGGGAGAATCCGTCAAATTCTTTTTTAAGAGCTGCTATACCTTTGGAAGCTGGCAGAGAAAATGTTTTTACTAAAGGCTTGATAAAAGAAAAATCTTTAAAAGAAAATGAAGGTGTTATGTTACTTGGAGATATGCGGATAGTGTTTTCTGGGGAGTTTCCGATTTCTTTTAATATTAGCGATGGAGCAAAAGTTGGATATTATAACGGTACAAATTTTGTTTTACAGGATTTGCATGGTGCAATTAAGGTAAATATTCCGTTTGCCTCTATATGTAGTTTGAGTACTCAAAAGTTTACATACAAAGGAAAGAATGTAATTCTGTCTGCTATTCCTTTTATAGATGAGAATCTTAATGTTTATTATTTGGAAGGAGATATAACGGGTATTAAGGTTATAAAGGTTGGTTTTCGGGGAGATTTTTGGAAATGAGGAAGCTATTATTAATAGTTTTGTTCTTTAATCTTATTTTATGCGGAGCAACTATTACTCGGGCAGATGTTGTTGCTGCAGCTAGTTCGTATGCTGAAATAAGCTGGGTAGTTAATAAAGTAAACTCAAAATATCCTATTTACTCCACCTCTGGTATAAGGATTACGGGAGAAGCTTATAGTTACGGGAATAAAGATAACCCAATGGATTTTTTAAATAGAATTGCTGAAGGTAAAAAACCAAGAAACTGGCAGTCAAATTATCAATCAAACCCGAGCAGCATAAACCAATATGCGGGCATAGATTGTTCCGGTTTGGTAACAAATTCTTGGCAATTTGGATTTGCTGTATCATCTAATGATCTTCTGGAATACGCCGGTTTTGTTTTGGATGAAAAAAATGTAAAACCAGGAGATATATGGTGGGAGCCAGGTCACGTACTTGTTGGTATAAATATAGGAGGTGACATGGTTTGTGAGTCAAATCCCTATGATGGAGGTCAAAGAGTCCAAAATTTACCGCGTAAAAGAGGAGCAATGGCTCTTTCTATTTTTCCTCAATTTGATAGTCCGGAGCCACCTAAAAATGAAGTTTTAGATAAGAAGGAATATATTGATATTTCTTTACTTATTTATGCTTCGGGCGAGGTAGTCGAAAGAGGAATAAAAATGTTCATTAGGAAGGATGGTGGCTTCGAAAGATATGTGGATGGCGTAGAACTAATACAAGAATCCGATAATATTTGGACTGTAAGAAAAGAAGATTTTGAAGTTGGAGATGGTGGGAATTTTACGGTAAAAGTAATAGCAAGGAACGATATAGCCGGTAACGGATATAAAGATGAATATGAATGGGAATTTACAGTGGATCCGGCGCCTCCGATTGTTAGGTCGACCGACCCCACGAAAGATGCAAAGGATTTGCCAGTCGATAAATCTCCTATTACCATAAATTTTTCTAAACCAATGGATGAGGCGGCGACTGCCGGAGCGGTTCAAACACGTTTTCCTTGCAGTATAGTCTGGGCAGGAGACCAGGAATTGCAGCTTATCCCGGATTATTATTTGGATTATTGCAGTGAATACACGGTTACTGTCACCGAAACTGCAATGGATACATCTGGAGTTTATCTCGACGGGAATACGGATAGTGATGGTAAACCGGGGGGAGCCCATATTTTCACCT
>CAYRCN010000212.1:0-3164 GCA_964422805.1 uncultured bacterium
ATAATATCTTGTAAAATCTTCACATTTTATTATAATTTAAAAAATTTTTGAATAAAATACGAATAAAGGATTAATATTTATGGAAGACGCAATTTTGATTAAAAAATGTAAGAAAGGCGATATGGAAGCCTATGAGGAGCTTGTTAAAAAATATATGAAGAAAGCTTACAATGTGGCGCTGTATTACACAAAGAATCCAGCCGACGCATGGGACATTTCTCAACAGGGATTTGTAAACGCCTGGAAAGGAATAAAGAGATTCGATACAGGCAGCCCTTTCTTTCCGTGGCTTTATGCTATAATTAAAAACGAAGCGTTAACGAGATTCAAGAAAGAAAAGAAGGAAGAAGAAAAAAGAGAAAGCCGTTTGCCACTTAGAAGTATTGTTTCTCCGGAAGAAAATTTAGAAAGGGAAGAAAAAGTTAGAAAATTACAGGAAGCTCTTTCAAAATTGGATAAAGAAAAAAAAGAAATTATATATCTTAGGCATTACGCAGATATGAGCTATAAAGAAATATCGGAGGCTCTGGGGCTGCCCGAAGGAACTATAATGTCAAGACTTTACTATGCGAGAAAAGCTTTGCTCAGGGAGTATATGAAAAATGAATAGAGAAGAGGAACTTAAAAATAAATACTTTGACGGAAATTTATCCGAAGAAGAGAAAAAAGAACTTAAGGGACTAACTTTAAAGGATAAAAAAACAGCAAAAGAACTGAAAGAAATGGATAAATTAAAGGAGGTGATAGATATGTTAGAGCCGGTTGACCCTGAAAGGGAATGGGAAAAATATTGGAGCTCTCTTTACAATAAACTGGAAAGAGGAATCGGATGGATTATATTTTCGATCGGAGCGATCTTGACTATCGCCTTTTTCGGTTTTCAGTTTATAAAAGAATTGATCAGCGATCCCCATATTGCACTCTTCGCAAAAGTTGGACTTATCGCGTTAATACTAGGTCTTGCAATACTTTTTGTTTCGGTTGTAAGAGAAAGGCTAACTCTGTTTAAAACCGATAAATATTCAAGGGAGGTTAAAAGATGATATTGGCGACTGTTAATGAAATTGCAGGGAAAGAAATTACGGAAGTCCTGGGTCTGGTAAGAGGAAACACAATTCGCGCGAGACACGTAGGAAAAGATATTATGGCCGGATTTAAAAACCTGGTTGGGGGGGAGATTACTGATTATACAAAGATGTTAGGCGAATCAAGGGAGCAGGCAATCGATAGAATGACAGAGAATGCGGAAAGTCTGGGAGCCGACGCAGTAATCGGGATACGTTTTTCGACTTCTTCGGTTATGCAGGGAGCCGCAGAACTTCTTGCCTACGGTACGGCTGTGAGGCTAAGAGACAAATAATAAAGAAATCCGTGTGTATAATTTTGTCATTAGTCACTGGTCATTAGTCATTGGTCAAAAACAAGAAATGAAAATCTTTGTGTCTCTGTGGCTTTGTGTGAAATCAATCTGGTGTTGAGGGGAGGTTTTGTTGCTAAAAACAAAAGGCGAACAGCTAATAGCTTGGTAGTGTTGTGTGTTTGCGTGGAATTTTAGGTTTTTCCCTTGACTATTTACTCGAATATTCCTATTTTTCCTATTGAGGAAAGCATAAATCCATGCGTAAAGAAGCAGATAAAGAACTTTGCGATGAATCTTCCATAAATGGGCATAAATATGAAGGCAAATGGGGTATGGTGGTATTTGTTCTTGGTATTGTGCTGCTGTTGTGTGGCTTCTGGCTTTCCGGACTCCTGCCTCAGAGATTTAATCCTTCAGGGTTCACAAAACTATTTTCGTTTATAGGTATTCTTACCGGTGCGGGAGCCATCTCGGTCGGGTATTTTTCTTATCCCAGAATACACAATTTGAAAGTCTTTCTTGCGGGTCACGTTACGGGCATTTCTTCTCTGGCTTTTTGTTTTTTTAGTTCTGCCGGTATTTTTTCGCTTCCGGCATCCAAGAGTTTTATTCCGGGAATCTATCTTTTGATGATTGCCGGAATACTAACAAGCACATTGTTGCCGACATTTTTGAAGTATAGATGGACTAAGCGAATTACAATTTCGGTACTCCTTATCGACGTAATTTTTCTCTTTGTTTTTTGGAAAACACCTTTTAGAATGGCTTCCCTGGAAGCCTTTCGTAAATATGGTTATAATTTATGGTTAACCCTTCTACCAGGTGTATTGGCATTAGCGACTCTGATACTTTCCTTATTCGTATTGAAGCGCCAATTTTTCCTCGGAGGTGTAATGGGGGGAATGGCACTGTTTTTCGGAGGAGGCTGGTACTTTGGTAACATAAGAGCAGAGATTTTGCTTTTTGATTCTTACGTATTTGCTGTAGCTCCTTTTTTCTTCGTAATAGGAGTTTTTATCCATTGGCTCGCAAGGATGGAACACAGGGCGTCCTATGACCCTTTGCTCCGGGTCTATAACCGCAGTTACTGTGAGCGTATTCTCGACGAACAAACCAAAGTCGATACGAATCCTCCTTTTGGAATAGCCATAGTAGATATAGATCGATTCAAAAATGTAAATGACAAATACGGTCACAGAGCCGGAGATGAAGTGTTAATTCAGCTGGTTCGGATATTAACAAATGAGGTAGTCCCCGACGGTATAGTCTGCCGCTACGGCGGAGAGGAGTTTGTCATTTTTTTTCCTCGTCAGAGCAGCACAAAGATAAAGATGATGATGGAATTAATCAGAAAAAAAGTCAAAAAGACTTCCATAAAAGCGGGGAAAAAAAGAATAAAGATTTCTATATCAGTAGGAATTTCACATCGGCAGAGCTGCAATCTGACTTTACACAAAGTCTTTAGAATAGCAGATAAAGCCCTTTATAGAGCAAAAAGAGAGGGCAGAAACCAGGTCAGATTTAGTAAAACCGAGTAATTGAATGGACGCAGATTTTTAGGATTTTTTGTTGAATCCAACCCCTAAGTTAGGACGCAGATAAACGCAGATTGATAGGATTTATTTTGCCCTTTAACTAAAACCTAAAACCCCATGCCTAAGACCTAATTGTTCCTCTTGACAGTAACAAGTGATTAGCTATATTTTAGCAAACCAAGCGGAAGTGGCGGAACTGGTAGACGCGCTGGGTTCAGGGTCCAGTGGTGAATAACCGTGGGGGTTCGAATCCCCCCTTCCGCAGGTAT
>CAYRCN010000213.1:0-3161 GCA_964422805.1 uncultured bacterium
TTCCCAGCAAAATTTCTTATCCAGGCAGGTATATCTGAATCATAAATTGGCTTGAATTTTCCTATTAAACTTCCTTCAATCTTAAACATTTTCCTTTGATCCCTGAAAATAAGAACTGCAAAATTAGGGCTCAACCTTGCAGGATTTTTAACAGAAGCTTTAATTTCCTTAAATAAAGATGCCGAAAGTGTATCCACTTCATAAAAAACTATCAACTTTCCCCCAAATAAAGTTTTCATATGTAAACTTTTTAAAGCTTCTGAGGCGTCATCCGGAAAAAAAATTTCTATATCTTTAGGTTCAAAATCTTCCTTAATGGAATTTAATGCCTCCCCTATATCAAAATCATCCCCGGAAATTTGGAGCAAGTTATGCTTTTTTTCCTTAAAACAAGCTACTAAAGCATTAACATTTTCCTTGGTTTTCATTTTTTTAATTATAACATTATTCATTTCTAAGTCAAGTCCCTTTATTTGCAAACCAAGGAGATATAGTGATAAAAAACCTCTAAAATGAAAAAATCAAATATAAAAATGTAAAAATACAAATCAAAGTTCAAAAATAAAAAAACAGAAAACCAACAAATTACAAGAATTATACAAATACCATTTCGGTTTTTCCCTGTTAAGGGTAAAAGATAATTTTACATTTTTATTTGTCATTTTGCTTTTTAATTTTTAATATTTAATTTCCGAGCAAACAGAACAAGTTGTTTTTTACAAAAAGAAATCCTTAGTTGCAACGTCACAATGTCCTTTTCTATAGCGACCCCATAACCTTACTATTGACATTATTGATTTTTTTTATATAATAATTTTTAAGGTGAGATAGCTCAGTCGGTAGAGCACGGGACTGAAAATCCCGGTGTCGGTGGTTCAATTCCACCTCTCACCATTTTAACAGAAAATGAAAAGATTTTTAATATTTTTGTCTTTTATATTCGTTTTATTAAATTTTGGCTGTAAAAAAGCAAAAGAAGCAGTGATAGAGACTAAAACGATTACAAAGGAATATACTAAAGGCGTAGCCGAAGTACCCAGTAAAGCAAGGGCTGTTACCGAATTAGCTTCTCTCAGGCAGGCTATAAATATGTACAAAGCACAAAACGAGAAGTATCCCGAAAGCCTATCCGATTTACCTGTTAAGGTCAAAGATATAAACGAATATGAGTATGACTCCGGGAAGGGCAAAGTAAAAAGTAAATATTACCCGAATCTTTAAAGAATTCAACCACTTAACTATATAGAAACAAAGAACTTACTTATCCTACATTGTGACAAAACTTTCGAAATGTAAAAATCAAATATCAAAATGCAAAATTACAGATTAAAGTCCAAAAATATACTAAAAAAGAGCTATCCATCCTCGGAAAGCATGAGAAAATTTTAAATTTTTATTTGTCATTTTGCTTTTTGATTTTTAATATTTAATTTATATTTTATCGTAATACTTAAGCACGTCTTTTATTGAATAGGAATTTACTTCTTCTCCGGAAAAACCAAGTTTTGAGACCATTTCATTTATTGTGTCTAAATCGGGTGCTTCTATTTCTAAAAACGCAGGAATATCCGGATACTTATCTATTTCAAAATGTGTCTGGTTCAATTTATATGTGGTTCTATGCTTATTGAACTCGTATAGGGGTAAAAGACCTATCCCTTCAAATATTCTTTTAATTAATTCAAAATCATCAATTGTGAGCTCATATTCATCCATAATCTTTGCTTCATCTTGGCTTATAAGTTCTTTATAGGTTAAAATAGACTTAGCTCCTTTTTGTCTAAGCCTTAAAATCTTACCTTCTTTTTCTAAAAGTCTGTCTGGAAAATCAAAATATATACTAACTATTTCGCCTTCAAAAACCTTCTCGGCCCCGATTTTCTTTAGTTTCTTATCTATTTCTTCGACATCTATTTCCAGAATTTTAACTTCAATCTCTTTCAATTATCACCCCATATTTATAAATTAATCGTATCTTTAAATATCCAAGTTATAGAATCTTAAAAACACTAATATTATACACATAATAATTTAAAAATCAAATATCAAAGATAAAGCTCTTCGCTTTTGGCTGTTGGCTTTTAGCTCTTTTAAAAATAAAAGCTAAAGGCGAAAGGCTAATAGCTAACAGCTTGGCTTCTTTTCATATGTAATTTTGCTTTTTAATTTTTAATATTCAATTTACTTTTCTATGTCGTATTCGTTAAGTTTATTAAAGAGAGTTTTATACGAAATATTAAGCAGCCGGGCGGCTTGCGCTTTATTACCCTCAGTTTGCCTCAAGGCTTCTCTAATGATTTTGATTTCTGTCTCTTTTTTTGCTCTTTCTCCAACCTCTCGAAGACTAAGACCTTCGATTCTCTTATCCTCTCTCCTCTTTCCATGAAATACAATGTCCTCTTCTCCAATAACATCACCATCACAAATAATCAAAGCCCTCTTTATAACATTCTCAAGTTCACGCACATTCCCTCTCCACTCATGCTGTTTCAATTTCATAAAAGCACCGTCACTAACACCTTTAACTTTACCCGGGATACTGCTTCCATATAAATCAATAAAATGTTTTACAAGAACTTCGATATCCTCGAGCCTATCCTTAAGAGGCGGCAAATGAATGGGAAATACGTTTAAGCGGTAATATAAATCCTCTCTAAATCTTTTCTTCTCAACTAGAGCTTCCAAATCCCAATTGGTAGCACAAATTATCCTGACATCAGCTTCTAATTTTTCTCTTCCACCTACCTTTTCAAATTCTTTTCCCTCAATAACTCTCAAGATTTTCGATTGAAGAAGTATGGGCATATCTCCAATTTCATCAAAGAAAAGCGTGCCTCCTGAAGCTTGAGAAATTTTACCTATTCTTTTAGAAACCCCTGTAGCCGTACCTTTCTCTATACCAAATAACTCGCTCTCAAGAAGAGTCTCGGGAATTGCAGCAGAATTCAAAACAACAAAAGGAGCCTCTTTTCTTGGGCTCCAGTCATGAATAGCCCTGGCAAATAATTCCTTGCCGGTCCCGCTCTCTCCAAAAAGAAAAGCAGTAAGGTCTGTTACCGCAACTTTCTTTCCAAGTGCTATTGCTTCTTTTAAAAGAGCCGAATTACCTACTATTTGCTTTTTTGAAGGAAAAGATCTTTTCTTTATTTCTTTTTTTATTT
>CAYRCN010000214.1:0-3125 GCA_964422805.1 uncultured bacterium
ATTTCATCGCCATACCCGTAGTAATCTTTAGGAGTCAACACTTGAATGTCCGCTTCTATACCATCGATAAATATCGGACAGCCATTTGGGTATAAATCCAGATTAACACCCTTTCCCTCTATCATCTCCGACTGTACAACGAGATAATATTGACCGGTTTGCCACTGGGGAACCGTAATAGGAAATATATAAGAGCCTTCTCCCGGAATTTCTACCTCCCTGGGACCGTCGAATCGTTCTCGCTCGCCATTCTTACCGCGCAGATAAGCTCTTTGAATATCAACCCTCGAAGGAGCTTTTATACTGTTCGTATATTTGATCGGGATCGTCTCGCCAATAGAGAAAGTACCTCTTGTAGGCCAGTGAAGCACTGCTTCAGGTGCTTGGACAAAATATTGAAGTTCTTCTGTAGTTGTGTACTCTTTGTTGAGATAATTCATCCTGTAATTATACGATATTAATGTATCTTTAGGAACACTCATATCCGTATATGTTTTTAAAGTTATTGTCCTGTGAGAACATGGATTTAAAATGATCGTATCCCTCAAGGTATCAACTCCCAAATAACCGCTCCATAAGCAAAATTCCATAGGGACTCCATACAATTTCCCAAGTAGAGATAACTGAGCTCTAAAGGTAGCTGTATCCCCCGGCATAAACCCGCACTGCGGCTTCGGATATTCCGGTCTAAAGGCAGATATAAGAGGTAAACGGAAGGGCAAATTCTCTTTCGTCTTGATTGTTTTATCACCGTATTTGTACTGTACCGTTAATTTGTTCCTGCTTGAATTCTCTGATACTTCCCACACAACCGGATTATAATCGAACACAAGTGTTGTCTCCGGAGCGGAAACATTATCGATTATCAAAGAATCGGAAAAATTATTCCCTTCTATTAAAAGTTTCCCGGAGGGAATATAACTACCTTCCGAACTCAACATAACAGTATAAAGATTTGAATCTCCGTAATTAAATGAATCCGGAATAGCAAGTGAACATTGAACCGCGGGATAAGTCAATTCAAAGTTTGTACTGGCAGAATTCCATAAAATATCTTCGTAGAATAAATTACAATAAAGCTTTCCTTTTCCCGTAATTGTATCGTAATCAGCTGGAAAGAAAAATTTATTAAATTCTTTTTCCTCTTTTTGGGCAAGAACAACCGTATCGCTCCAGATGTCATACCTCGTAGAATCCAGCAAAGTATAAACATCGACAAAAGTAGAACAGGAGTCATATAAATTATTACTCACGGTAACTTTATAATTTATAGTATCGACTCCCAATATGTTTCGATACTTGACTTTGGAAAGAGACATTTCAAAGGGTTCTTTGACTATATCGATACCCCTATTACCATTTGCAACAGCATTTCTTAGATCCCTGACATACTCATACTGGTCGCTTTCATATAAACCGAATCTCCAGTTATATCTTCCAAATACAGGTTTCGCGTAATCTATCTGTATAGTTGAATCCGGCGGTATTATTACATTTAAAAACGAATCAATCGCGACAGTCCGATGACTGAGGACAACTATTATTTTTCCCGTAAAAGTCGAATCCGTATTGTTCTTTACGAATATCTCAAAATTAACCGTATCTCTTGCGAGAACTTCTTCCTTATCCGAATTTATCCACACCTGAAAATCACCGACGTTATACTTACCTATCTTTACTTTTACCTTCTGGGCAAAAACAGCCCCCCGCTTATACCCCTGAATCCACTTTCCGCTATCATCCATTAAAGCATAATCGACTGTCCATAATCCGAGATTAAAAGAAATAAGCGATTTCTCCCATATCCACTCGGTCTCTTCTCCTGAATTCAGGGAAACAGGGATAGAAGTAGAATCGTACAACTTTCTATCAGGAGTATATACTTTTATAATTGCACTGGCAGCCGGTATAGTATCATTCGCGGTGTATTTAATTGAAACAGGCACTGACACAGACGAATTAGAATAAAACTCAGGAATCTCCATATCAGGATTTTGCGCCCAGGTTGTCAGATCTCTCATAAGTCTCAATTCCGAATATGAAGCCTGATTATGTCCATATCCCCAATCGGTGTACATAGATGAAACAATCACTGTGCCCGCACCGTAGTTATAATAAAGAAGAGCAGGCATAGAATTTTTAGTTCTCCAAAGTAAAACTTCTGAATCGGCAGGATATTCGGATATGTATCCATCCACATTGCAATCCATTTCCTGGTAACTTTGACCCGCGAAAACGGGATGCCACCTGTTAAAATAGGCGGCTAGACCGAAACACGACTGGTCTTCATTCCATCCGTATCCGTCGATATTTCCGGGAAGAACGGATAAATCCTCGCCATATTTCTGCGTAAATACAAGCAAATTTCCACCACTCACCACGTAATCTTCCAAATTTTGCTTGAAAGTAGGAGAATTAAATCCTTTTAATCCCGCTGAACCGATAACCAGTAATTTGACCGCGTCGGAGATATTTACATCCGGTTGATTGAGTATCTGAAGATCAGGTTTAACAGGTAATGTTTCTATCCCATACTTCCCCATAATATGCCCAAATCCATCAGCCCATCCGGAAAGGAGGATACCGATGTCTGGTAAGTCTTCAGGAGATGTTGATTCACCTCTTAATTTTTGAGTTTCCGCGGGGGGAGATTGTGAACGTACCAACCAGGGTGTGGGATAATCCATCTTCCCGGGGGATTGATTTTCATCGGGATGATCGTATCGATGTCCCCCCTGGGCGGACGCTGACCAATAAAATCCCATATAAGAGACCTCATCGCATTTAAAGGGTATTTTTGGGACAACTATTAAAGGGAAACTTGCCCCTGAGTTTCTAACAAGAAATCTATCTTCATGTACTGTTTCCGGAGAAAGAGAAAAGGAAAGTTCTCCCGGTCCACTAACAGACCACCCTCCGGGATTATAGACATTAAAATCCATGTTACAATCTATTTCTTTTTTAATATTCCTACCATCCCCGTATAAAAGAACTTTTAAAGGATATCCCTCCTCAACATTCGCGACGAAGGGGTTTAGATATAGACCCATCTCCGGAGACTCGGTAGTGAAGGTGAAAATATGGGCTCCCCCCGGTTTACCATCACTATCCGTATTCCCGTCGAG
>CAYRCN010000215.1:0-3120 GCA_964422805.1 uncultured bacterium
CAAGTTTCATATGCAAGTCTGTAAATCATCCTCTCGGTGAAGTTTTAGACGTTGGAATAAGAAACAAGGATCTACCAAGAGAAGATATTGCCGATTTAATTGATGGTGCCCTCATCGAAACAAAAAGTTACCTGGAAAGAAAAAACTCTGTTCTCAGCACTATAAGCTTCATTTCACCGCTCCTGGGTCTATTAGGAACCGTTATGGGTATAATAAGAGCTTTCCACGATCTTTCCGTATCTGGCTCCGGAGGTCCTTCTGTTGTAATGGCAGGAGTAGCTGAAGCCCTTGTATCCACCGCTATCGGAATTATTGTAGCTATACCGGCAGCCATATTCTATAACTATTTCATGAATAAAGTAAAAACCACTCTGACCAAGATAGAAGCGAACTCAAGAAGATTTCTTGCCTTTCTACATACCACTTCTACTACAAAAGGGAAAAAAGAAACTTTACAATTAGACTAAGGAATCAAAAATTATGCGAAAAAGTATCATTGAAAGTTACGAAGACTCTGTAGGAAAAATACCCATAACTCCTATGATAAACGTAGCTTTGCTGCTGGTTCTCTTTTTCATGATGACAGCTCCTGCTATTTTTATGTCGGGAATAAGCGTTAAAAATCCCACCCTCGTTAAAGGGAGTTCGGCTTCGGACGACACAGAATTAAAAGTAAATATTTATATCGATTCAAAAAACCAACTATACCTGAACAACAGACTTATCTCAAGAGAAGAATTTCCTGCCAGGGTAGCCGAATTGCTTGGCAGAAGCGTATCGAGAATAGTCGTAGTGAGCGCTTATCCTTCAATACCTATACAGGAGGTGGTTACAGTTCTCGATATATCAAAGCAAAAAGGAGCATTAAAGCTGGTTCTTCTAAGGAGGAAAGAATAATGAGAAAAAACAGAATAACCGATGATGATCAAAAAAGCGCTGAAATCATGATTACACCTCTTGCTGATGTAAGCTTCACAATACTTATAACGCTGATGGTCTTAACACCTGTTATCATCCTTTCTTCCAGACTTCATGTTAATCTTCCGGAGGCAACGACCGTCGAACCTCCAACGGAGAAAAATATTACAATAACAATTACTTCAGAACACGAAATTTCTATAAATAATGAACTGGTCACTACAGAACAATTAGCTAAAGTTCTCCAGACAGCAATAAGAAATAACCCTAATGATTTAATTCTTATAAGAACAGATAAAGAACTCGAAACCGGTATGGTTATGAATGTTATAGCTCTTGCAAAAAAACTCGGAGCAAGAAGCATTTCAATCGCAACCGTCCAGAGATAAAAATGTTTGATTATTCGGAAGGATTTTTTGATAGAAAGATAAAAGCCACAATTATATTCTCAATTATATTTCATATCGGCGTCTTTTATTTTAACGAAGCAAAAAGAACAAGTGAAATCGTTAACAGAATCGACAACATTGAGTTTATTGACCAAACATTGGCTCCATCAGTCAGACCGGAACCACCTCAAAAGAGTATCTTTAAGGCAATAAAAGACAAAATCACCCAGAAAGAAGACGGAATAAAAGAGTTGGATAATAACGAAATAGAAAAAATAGTTAGAGCACTGCCTCCTGTTCCGGGAATCAGCGAAAAGGGAATCGACATCGACCAAAAGCAACTGGATCGTACGCAAGCAAAGGGCATCGACCTGGATAAGTTTGAAAGGCTGGAAGGCCCTGAGGGTGGAGCAAGCGAAATCCTGAGGGTTGCCTCAGGAGACAGACAGAGCAGTACCGAAGACATAATAAGTAAACCCGCTATAAAAATCAGCGAGGAACAAACATACAGTCCGGATGCTAAAATCGGTATATTTTCTTCTCCGGGAGGCAGCGGACCGGTCGATTTAGAAAAAGTACCGACAAAGGAATTAGAAAAGATGGCTCCTGTAAAACCATCCGAAGAAGAAGCAAAAATAAAAAAGGCACCTACTAAATCAACCACAAAAATAACAATCTCGGGACCTCTTTCATCCAGACAAATAACCTATAAACCAACAACCCCATATCCAGTGTGGGCACAAGAGAGAGGACTAACCGCGACGATAAGCGTACAGATAGCAGTCAATCCCAACGGAACGGTCAAGGATAATGTTTTCGTAATCAGAACTTCAGGTTTTGGGTCATGGGATAGATTGGTAATAGACAGCGTTAGACAATGGAAGTTTGCGGCTATTCAAGGCTCAGGAGTTGTACAAACCGGAATAATTACCTTTACCTTTGTTTTGGAGTAAAAATGAAAAGAAATATAATTATCTTAACTTTATTTTTTATATGCATTGCAGGGTTCTCCCAGGAAGAGATTTCAAAAGAAGTAATTACGGGTAAATACCTTGGAAAAATAGACGAGAAAAAACCTCCGTCGGAACTGAATTATGATATATTCGAAGTTATACAACCGTATGGAAGACAGGGTTCATATATATACGATTTGGAATTGCAGGTGCATTCCGAAATAACAGCCACTCCTCTGCCGGTACTCGCCAGCAACCAGATAAGAAAACCCCGACAGGGAAGAATCCTGACTCTTCCTATAACAATATCAAATATCCCAATCGAACAAGGCGTTAAACAATGGGAATTGTCAGTAACGGATGAAACCGGCGAGGTATTTAAAACTTTTGCAGGCATGGGTAATCCTCCAAAAGCAATAGAATGGGATGGAAAAAACTCGAAGGATAACGTAATCGATCTCGGCAAAAATTATTCTTTTTACTTAAGGACAGTAGATAACGAGAACAAATCTTCATTCAAACTCGGTAAAAAGATAAGAGTTGCCGGGCTATACTGGAAAGAAGAAATAAATTCCGTGGTGCGCCTCGATGGCCGAATTGTCTTTCAAGAAAATTCCTCTGTCTTAACCGAAACAGGAAGGGATTTGCTCGAAGAAGCTACGGACCACATAAGAAAAGACGTCAAGAGGCATTTAAGAGTTGTAGTATATTCACATAACGAAAATTTGGCGATGGAAAGAACAAAGGAAATAGCCAATTTCCTCCTGGATAGAATAATACTACCTGAAAGGGCAATAACAAGCGTTATCGGATACGAATCGGTAGGAGAATACAGAACCAATAGGATCGAGATAACGATA
>CAYRCN010000216.1:0-3117 GCA_964422805.1 uncultured bacterium
TTTAGAAGCTAAATATAACGGCACTTTTGACACCAAAGATTATTATTCTACTGCAGCAGCCATGATTAATCTCTTTTTCACTCGTCAATGGGGCGTTTCATATCGTATTAAATACATGGAACTTGAGAAAGGCTCCGATTTGTATAATATATTCGGAATTGCTTTTGTTTTTTGAATAACTAGAGTTTCGAGTAAAAACCAACAAAAAATCCTTTTAAATCTGCGTTTATCTGCGTACTATTATCTTTGTGTCTCCGTGCCTATTTCAATCTTGACAATGTTAGATTTTTGTCTTATAATATTTTAACAAGGAAGGAAATAATTATGAAATTTTTAAAAATTTGTTTATTCATATATTTAGCAGTGAGTCTGATTTTGCCTGTACAGCTGCTGGCCGACGAAGAACTCTATCAAAACACGGCAAAGAGAGAAGCCGAGAGAGACGCCGACGCCGATGTAAACGAAGCTTGTTGGATCGGCGCGGGGATGACTTTGATAGGAGCCGGAATAGCATTGATGTGGCAGTCTTCATCGCCTGATCCTGCAGTATTTGCAGGTAAATCCCCGGAATATATTAGGGCTTATACTGAAGCTTATGGATCACGAGTGAAAAGAACACAGACTGTGTACAGTTGTATTGGATGTGCATTTGGTCTTACTCTCGGATTCGGCATAATGCTTTTAGTTGAATTAGAGCTTATCAGCGGTTGCGGGAGTTCTTCTTCCTCTTCATCATCATGTTCTGACGGTACCAATTAGATATATATCAACGGGGACAGACCTTTTTTCTAAGATTCTTCGAATCTTGGTTGAGTCGTTAAATGGTTGAGTAGTTGATTAGGAAAAACACTTACCTCTTAATCCATAATCCCTGAATTTCTTACTTGCACTTCTTCTAACCCCTTTATTGTTTCCGTATTCTGATTTAATTATCCTTGACATAAAGAGAAATTCTATTACTTTCAATATCAAAATGGAGATTATTGATACTATTGCAGAAACAATTTTTAGAACAACTTAAAGAGTGGGAAAGAGAGCTGGGATTCTTAAACGCGAGTCCAAAAAACAGTTGGCTGTTGGCTATTATCGCCGTTGCTATGCTCGGATGTATTGGACTTATTCATTACCTCTTACGTCCGCAGTTTACGTTATCTCTTACTTACTTGATTCCTATCGGGTTTGCGTCATGGTATATCGGAACGCGCTATGGTCTTTTTCTTTCAGTCTTAAGCGTAGCTGCGTGGATTTTTGTTGAAATTGCCTCGAGCCAGCCCTATTCGCCTTTTATGACTTACTGCCCGTACGCAGTCGCCAGACTGAGCTTTTGCGTGGGTGTAACTTTACTGCTGGGACGATTTAAGACCGCTTTAAGGGCTGAGCAAGCTCTATCACGGGTTGACTACCTTACCGGAGCCGTGAACTGGCGCTCCTTTTATGAGTCAGCTTCTATGGAGATTGAACGATGCAATAGATACGGATGCTCTTTCACTATAGCTTATATTGATATAGACAACTTTAAGGACCTCAATGACCGATTTGGACATACCGTAGGAGATAATGTCTTGCAAGCTATTGCCAACACTGTGAAAATCAATATTCGAAAGGTTGACGTAGTGGCTCGCCTCGGGGGCGACGAATTTGTCGTCTTATTTCCGGAAACCGCGGACAAAGCCGCGTCCACAGCCATACAGAAAATAAGAAATGCTCTTCTTCAGAACAAATACCTAAATAAATTTTCTGTAACATTTAGCATCGGTATTCTGATCTGCAAAGAGTGTCCGCCAAGTGTGGACAGGACGATAACTCTGGCAGATTCTTTAATGTACTCGGCAAAAAAACGCGGTAAGAACGAAATAACACAATCAATATACACAGGATAACTTTGGTTTTTAGGTGTTGGGTATTAGGTTTTAGTTCTTTGTTCGTAGCAGAGGATTCTAAGAATCTAAGTGAATAGTAAAATAGCAAAATAGAGAAATAGTCCCTATTTACCCATTTTTCCAATTTGTTCTTTGTTTCTTCGTAGTTAATTTGGTTTTTTAATTTTACTAAATCCCAACCCCTAAATCCTAAACCCTAAACCCTAACTATCGTCTCCCGTCCTCGGTCCTCCGTCTTTGTTGTTAACAGCCCAACGGATTGACCGTCTAACAGACTAACTTTTTGAATACTTTGTGGTTCAGTTAAATTTTGTGTTGGCAAATGGACTAAACTTCCATTCTTTTAAAGGCGTAAGTGCCGATTAAGATGGTTACTACGGCGAAAAAAACTATTACTAAAAAGTCGATCCCAATATTAAACTTCGAAATACCGATAAGAACACCTCTTAAACCGTCTACAGAATATGTGATAGGGTTAAGGAATACTATCGGAGATAACCAGGACGGCAGGTTTGTTATCGGGAAGAGCGCGCCTGAGAGGAAGAACAGAGGAAACAGCAGAAAGCTGGCTACCAGCTGAAAACCTTCTGTGCTCTCCATCTGAGAGCCGATAATCAGTCCCAGGCTTACCATCGCCACAGTAGTCGCGAGCAAGAATGCAACCGAAACTATGCCGGTAACAAAGTTGATGGAAACCCCAGCCAGGATTCCGGTCGACTCAAGAATATAACCGATTACTAACAATGTCACAATCTCAATCAGCGCGTCGGTCGATCCTCCGACCACTTTTCCGATGAACATCGCAGTTCTTGATATAGGCGCTACCAGAACTTCCTTCATAAAGTCGATCTTCTTGTCCAAAACAATATATACGCCAAAGAAAATAGACGAAAATATAACTGATTGAATCAAAATACCCGGGTAAATGAAAGTCCGGTAATTAACTCCGCTGAACGAAACAACAGAACCTAAACCGCCGCCGACTACCAGCAGCCATACCAGGGGATTTATTACCGAAAATCCTAACCTGGATTTCTCTCTAATGAAGACTTTGAATTCCCTATACCAAAGTGCGTAAATTCCTTTTAAGTTGTTCATCTTTTCGTCTTAAAAGCCATGGCTTTCTGGGCCCATCCCCCTTCGGGTGCGCCCTCTCTTATAGTTCTTCCGGTATAATGAATGAAAACGTCATCCAATGTAGGTGAGTGTACTTCGACTGATTCTACCTTCCCTACAA
>CAYRCN010000217.1:0-3103 GCA_964422805.1 uncultured bacterium
CTCCGGAAGAAGCAGTTCTCACGATAATACCCATACCATCTGTATACAGTTCTTTTGCTATCTTTTTTAATTTTTGTCTATCCTTATCCTTCCTTATTTTTCTTGATACACCAAAGGCTTCTTTGTAAGGCATAAGGACAAGATATCTCCCCGGAATTGCTATGAATGTTGTGAGCCGTGCGCCTTTTGTCCCGTACGGTTCTTTCTTAACCTGGACTAAGAACTCTAACCCCTCTTCGTCGTTTTTTCTATGAGGCAAAGAAAGGTAAAAATCATTTAGCGGCAAAAATCCTGCTGACTGAGCCCCAATATCGACAAAAACCGCATTTAATTCCTTTCGGATTGCAATTAACTTACCTTTGATGATTGTACCGGGAGAAAAAGAGGAGTCTCCTCTTTCTATATAAAATTCAACCAATTCGCCGTTTTCGCGGACCGCGACCCTTACATCATCTCTTCTTATGTTAAGAAATATCTGTTTTTTTTCTCTCATTTAAACGGCTTGAACTCCGGCAACTTTGGAAACCTCTCCTATGACCTCTGAGAATGTAGGATGAGGATAGACCGTTTCCGAAAGTTTTTTTAAACCCAGCCCGTTATCCATAGCTAAGCTAAAAATGGATATGAGCTCTGAAGCATTTCCACCCAATATTATACTTCCTATTATTTTCCCCTCTTTTGTATGAATGATCTTGATTTGCCCTGTGGTTCTTCCGCTTGCTATAGCTCTTCCGTTAGAAGCAAAGGGGACTCTTGAAACTAAATAATCTATGTTCATAGATTTGGCTTCTTCTTCTGATTTACCAATGGAAGCAAGTTCCGGATGAGTATAAACGACTCTTGGAATTGCAAACTCATCTTTTTTAATTTTTTCTCCTAAGATGTTCCTCGCGGCGATTTCCGCATCTTTGTAAGCTGAGTGAGCAAGGAACTGCCCACCTATGCAGTCTCCGATTGCGTATACTCCTTTTATATTTGTTTCTAAGAAATCGCCGACTTTCACTACTTTTTCGCCTTTCGAAATTTCCCCGGGAAGATTATCGACGTTTGATGTTCTCCCAATTGCAATAAGAACTTTTTCCGATTGGACTTTTTCTTCCTTATTATTGTTTTTAAAAAATACTTCGAATTCTCCATTTTTCTTTCTAACTTCAACAACTTCCGAGGATAAATAAAACTTTATCCCCTTTCTTAACAAACTTTTTCGTAAAATAGCTGCAGATTCTTTATCTTCGCCGGGGAGCACTTCATTTTCTCTTTCTATTATTGAAACCTTGCTGCCCAAACAGGAAAAAATATAACCAAATTCAAGCCCTATATAACCCGCCCCTATTATTACAATCGATTCGGGCAAATCCGGAGCCTCGAGTGCATCTTTACTATCCCAAATGTCTTTCGGTGTACTAAATGGCGTAGCAATGGGTTTAGAACCTGTAGCAAGAATTACCTTATCGAATTTATATTCCTTCCCCTTCGATTTTATAGAACCATCTTTCTTTAGTATTGCTTCTTCTTTTATTATTTCTATCTTCTTTTCCTTTAGCAGACCTTCTAATCCCAACAAAACTCTCTTTACAGCAAGAGCCTTCTTTTCTTGAATTTTCCGCCAATCCGGTTTTCTCCTATCTGATTTAACAATATCATAAAGGTTTGCCGAATAAATAAGAGCTTTTGTCGGAATACATCCGATATTTAGACACACCCCACCTATCTCCCCTTTTTCAAATAACTGGACTTTATTATTTCCATTAGACACCCTGATAGCTGCGCTATATCCAGCAGGGCCTCCGCCAATGATTCCTATTCGCATTATTCAGGAAATTATAGTTTTTAAGCATAAAAGTCAAGGGGCACCACACTCAGCAAACTAAACCACAAGATTACAAAGCAAAAATTAGAAAAATTGGGAAAAGGGAAAATCGGGAAATGGAAAACAATTCAACTATTTTCCTATTCAACCATTCAACTTTGATTCTAAGGATCTACAATTTGGAACTTTTTAGGATTTTATTAAGTCATTAATAATAATAATAGTAATAGTAATAATAGTAATTTAAAGAAGAAAGAGAATCTAATGCCTGTAGAAAACAAATTTTAATAAAGGAGGAATCAATGAGGAGATTTATTATTTTAATTATACCGGCAATAATGGTTTTTGCGCAGGAAACATTTACGAAAGTCAAAACTGACCGAAAAATCGAAAGTAATCTCGTTAAACTTTTCGACCCACTTCCCGAACGTATCGATGTATTTATGACTTCTGACAGCACTTATTTCATCGAAGCTAATTACCTGGATAAAAAATTAGTTAAAAAAATGACGTCAGCCGAGTATCGTAGCCTAACCTTAAAAACCCCAACAAAGATGGTAACCCTCGAGGATGCAAAGATACCTTATCTGGTAGGACAGACATTTAATAGTCTGAGTATTTATTCCTGGAGCTTGCCTGTGATGTTTAGTGAAGGTGATTGGAATGAAGGTCAGGCAGCAATAGGTCTTTTAACACCATTAATTTATACGTCGACCTGCTTTTTATTGACTAAAGACCGCCGCATTTCGAGCGGCGCCGCTTACGGTTCGTTCCTGGGCGGTATGGAAGGTGCATTTCACGGTGGTTGGATTTTCAAATCGGCAAGAGGGATATTTCCTGTTAGTTTAGCCGAGAATATACTTGACTTTACGCTTGGACAGAATATGAACTTGACTCCGGCAATGTATCAAAGGAAATTCAATCATTGCTTATATGGTTATTACCATTACTATAATACAAGGACATTGCTTGGCGGTCGGAACCTCTGGGGGGACCCCTACGATTTTATACAGCTCGGAACAATTCTTTCTCTTGCGGAAGGATATACCTCTCTTTTCGTTTCAAAAAATTCAGAAGATTTGACCTTCGGTGATGCTCTTTTTGAACTTCGAACCAGCACGATAGGTGCTGAAGCTTTACCGCTTATTCTCTGGACAATTGACTTGCACCGTAATGAAAATTCAGATGAGCGTGTATATGCGGCGCTTTCGCTAGTTGGTCACGGTGTGGGTTATATCTGGGGAAATAAACTCAGCAGAGATTATGACCTTCCGGGCGCTGCCGGCGTGATGA
>CAYRCN010000218.1:0-3098 GCA_964422805.1 uncultured bacterium
AAATTATCGAGCAAAGAACCATTTCTGTTTAAAGCAAATATATTAGAACTGTCCGCAAAAACTACATCAAGATATCCGTCGCCGTCTATGTCTCCAAGCGCGGGTGTAGATATAAAGGTCTTCGCGGGAAGATCCCTCTTCCACTCTACCTCTCCTGCTGTATCGACAGAATAAATTGTCTTTGAGCCTGCCGAACACAGAATCTCTTTAACTCCATCCCGGTCTATATCCCCTGCAACCGGTGAAGACAAACTGTAGGAAACGCATTCTTCTCCTCTTCTCCAAATAATCTCACCCGCAGTGGAAACTTTTAAAAGAGTCCCATCGGCTGGCAAAACGTATATATAGTTCCCGATAACCAGAGGCGTAGCAACCAGCCAGTCTCCCACATACAGAGGAAACCCATCGGCTTCAATCAAACTATCGCCATTCCATCTAAGAAGATGTAGCTCCGAAGCGGAAGTTCCAAAAAGTATTTCTTTGCCTCCTCCGGGAAGAATATCTGCCGCCGAAGCACTACCGTATATATCTCCTTCAACAGAAAAAGAATCCAGAATAATATCGGAAGAAATATCGTAGAGAAAAACTCTTCCTTTTATAGTCATATCAAAAATTTCCAAATTACCGTTACCTGTAATATCCGTAATAAGAGGAGAAGTATAGGTCGAATCTTCATATACAGAATCGGCTAATTTGGCCATCCTGAACAAAGTATCATCCGGATTTATGCGATAAACTCCTCCCCACATATCACCCAAATAGATAGTGCTGTCAACGTTTTGGGGAGAAATGACATCCATCTTACCTTCGAATTTCTTAGGAAAGTTCGCAATATTTCTATAAAACGAAATATCGAAATACATCATTGTATCGGGAGAAGAAATATTCGAAATCGTTATACCCGTCCAGTTGCCGAAATTATCGTGCGTGCTCGGGTCTGTTGTGGGTGAAAACTCGTAATTAAAACCCTCACGGCTAAAAACATCCAGTGGAGTTCCGTAGAATGCCGCGTTTATGTCATATATCTTATAAATATCTTTCTCGAAATCCTGTATCCCGTCGGCTTCCTCAAGGTCGATACCCTTCGGAAATCCAACATTTATCATATTGAACTCTTCCGTCTCAGCTATCTTTCTCTCGTCGATGTGCCAGATTGCAAGCCCCCCCGAATTATAGTCGCAGGGGAGAGAAGACTCGTAATCATCGACGTTAACAAGCACGTTATCCTTCCATACTCTAAAACCGTTAGAATCCAAATTTGTTGTACAGGGAATAACATATCGAAAAGTATCGGGATCAACATAGGCATATCTGTTTTCAATTAGAAAATATTCATCCTTATTAACAGGAATTTTGTAAACTCTCGGAGTAATCGAATCCATACTGCCTGCCCACTTTATAGGAAGGGAAGTAGCAGCTCTATCGATTAAATGGGTTCTCTCAAATCCAAGCTTGATTCTATTGTAGACGCACGGCCTTGGAGGTACCAGACCATTAGCATTCCAATTACCGGTACCCATAAGAGCCCAACCTCCCATACCTAAAGTCTCATAGGATATATCATAGAGGTCCATGAGCCCTAAAGAATGACCAAACTCATGGCACAATGTACCCTGAAGATAAGAGGCAATACTGTCCTGAAAGCCCGTCTCAGGCATCAGAATACCCGAATCGATGGTATCTCCGTCAGCAATAAGATAGGAGCTGAACACTTCGTGAAAACCGGAACCCAGCGCCACGATTAAATCATAGGGTGAATTACCTAAATAATCGGTCTGCCAGCCCGACCCTGCGTGAAAGATTACAATCTGATCAAAGTTAGAAAAATCCGCATCATAATCAGCCACTTCCACGGCATCCCGCAGCAATTTAAAAAACCCCAGAACAAAATTTTCTGGCTCTCCGTAATACTTTATCTCATGAGGCAGAGAATAACCCGAATCACCGGTAAGGGGAAGAACCTGCCACTCGATCCACAGTTGACCATAAGAAACTTTATAGTAATAATTATGCAAAAATTCCATCAAGTGGTTGAAATACGTTAAATCATGCGGAGGGTCATAACTAAGACTTCTACTTATCAAAGTATCGACTAAAGTGTCAGTATCGGCCACCGTGGTATCATAGGTTGTATCACAAAGAAATCCAAAACCCTCAAGATTAAATCGTCCATTACCCGTAGTGAGAGATGTTGTATCCTCTAAGAATTCCACTCTAATGGCAGCAACACGTATTGTATCCACCCCACCGGCTCTTAAGGCGCGGTAAGATTGCAAAACCTTCTGGTTTGTCGATTCTTCTACCGTATAGTCACGCTTAGGACCAAAATACTTAAGATGGTCAGGATGCATATTATAAAATTCCGTTTGCTTCTCCATAAAACGTTGTATAGCACGCTTGTTCAGGGAATCCTTAAGGACTTCGTTGGTTAACGGATCCTGAATAGCTATAGACAAAATTAATAAAATCAAATTTTACTCCTTTTATTTTCTACCTCGGAGGGAGAGGGATTTGAACCCCCGTTCCGCTTTCGCGGAAACACGATTTCGAATCGTGCGCTTTCAGCCACTCAGCCATCCCTCCTCTCTTTAAAAAACTTTTTCAGCAAATTTGCCGAATCTTCCTTTAGAACACCGGAAACAACTTCAAATTTCCAGTTCCATCTTTTATCTCTTACATCGATCACAGAGCCAAAAACACCGAATTTCTCATCCTTTGCACCATACACTACCTTGCTTATTCTTGCTTGAATAACAGCTCCCGCACACATAAGACACGGTTCAAGGGTACAGTAAAGAGTCGCACCTTCCAACCTCCAACCACCAATAGAATTGGCAGCCGCAGTAATTGCTATAATTTCCGCGTGAGCAGTTGGATCTTTAAGGGCTTCTTTCCTGTTGTAACCCCTGCCGATAACAACACCGTCTTTAACCACCACCGCACCCACGGGAACCTCTTTGTTCCTGAAAGACTTTTCTGCCTCCCTGAGAGCTTCCTTCATCCACTTCTCATCAATCGATTCTCGCATAAATTCTTTCGGCATCAAGTACGCCTGAGAGGATTCGAACCTCCAACCTGCGGATCCGTAGTCCGCTGCT
>CAYRCN010000219.1:0-3031 GCA_964422805.1 uncultured bacterium
GTCTTCTGCCAGTTATGGCTATGACGATTGAGACGATTGGTTTATGGAAGAAAAATCCGCGTTTAATCCGTTCCATTGTTATAATTCCTCGTCCTTTGTGGATAACATATAATACTATTCATCATTCTTATGCGGGTGTATTGACGGAACTTTTTATAGTTGGTTCACTTATTACAGGTATTGTCCGTTTTGATATCTTACCCTGGGTTAGACAGAAAAAAATTCCGAAACGAAATAAAGACAATCTTTAGAGTAACATAAATAAATTACAATTTATTTGTAAGAAGAGAAATTGTCTCTATTGACATTTTTTCTGTCGCCGGTATTTTTCATAAGATGTTTAATTATTTGTTTCATTCTTATGAGATATAGGAGGGGATTATATGAAACATATACTTCGACTGTTAATAATTGCTTTGACTTTCTTATTCGCAATTGGGGATCTTAATGCGGAACAAAAAAAAGAAATAAAGGAAGGGGATTACTGGTGGAATCAGCCTTATCCCCAAAAACCTGCCGAAGACCCGGATGCAAAGAGACTTCCTCTTATAAGTGTAAAGGAAAATGAGTTTGTTAATCCGGGGGGTAAGCAAATTATATTTCGCGGACTGGCTGTTTCCGACCCTGATAAGCTTGAAAGGCAGGGGTACTGGAACAAAAGGCATTTTGAGGAAGTAAAAAAAATGGGTGCAAATATAGTCCGTATTCCCGTCCATCCCATTGCATGGAGAGAACGTACCCCTGAAGTTTATTTGAAACTGCTCGATGATGCGGTCAAGTGGTGTACGGAGCTTAAAATATATATTATCATCGACTGGCATTCGATTGGCAATCTTGAGATGGAACTTTTTCAGAATCCCATGTATAACACCACAAAAAAAGAAACCTATGAATTCTGGAGAACTATAACGGGCCGTTTCAAAGGAAACAACACGGTTGCCTTTTATGAAATATTCAATGAGCCAACGCAAGCTTTTGGGCTTTTAGGCAGCATGACCTGGAGTGAGTGGAAAAGTATAAATGAAGATATAATTAATCTTATTCGCGCTTATGACAAGGAAACAATTCCTATCGTATCGGGGTTCGATTGGGCTTATGATTTGAGTCCTATTCGCTATGAGCCTATTAACGCGGAAGGTATTGCTTATGCGACTCATCCCTATTTTATGAAGCGAAAAAAACCGTGGGAGCCAAAGTGGGATGAGAATTTTGGGTTCGTGAAGGGCAAGTATCCTGTTGTGGCAACAGAATTTGGTTTTGACCTCGAACGTATCGAGGAAGGAGAAAATAAAGGTTACGGAGAAGCTATTGTTAAATATCTCGAGGAAAGAGATATAAGCTGGGTAGCCTGGATTTTTGACGCCGATTGGCATCCGAAAATGATTAAATCATGGGGAAGTTATGAGCTTACGGGAAGTGGGGAGTTTTTCAAGAAAGCTCTACATGGTAGAATAAGCAAATAATAACTATAGGGAAACCTTTATTAGAGAAGGAGAAATAAAATGTTAAAAGAGTTTAAAGAATTTGCTATGCGCGGAAACGTGGTTGACATGGCAGTTGGTATCATAATAGGAGGCGCTTTTGGAACAATTGTCAAATCTCTTGTGTCTGATGTAATAATGCCGCCAATAGGATTGTTGTTGGGTAAAGTTAATTTTTCTAACCTCTTTATTGTTCTTAAGGGGAGAGGTACTTCATATGCTACGCTTGCCGATGCGCAGGCTGCAGGAGCCGTCACATTAAATTACGGAGCCTTTATTAATACAATAATAAGTTTTGTTATTGTTGCCTTTGCTGTATTTTTGTTAATAAAAAATATTAATCGCTTGAAGAGGGAAAAACCGGCTTCTGAGCCAGCAACAAAAGAGTGTCCCTATTGTTGTTCGGTTATACCTATAAAAGCTAAGCGTTGTGGGTTTTGTACCTCGTCTTTAGAAAACGAATGATCGTTGTAGAGACGGTATAAAATTTTCAGGAGTTTTATATGAAAGTTTCTGTCATTCTTGCGCATCCAAATAAGGAAAGTTTTAACCACGCGATTGCCAGAGTGGTTGTGAGTACACTTAAGAAAAAGAAACATAATGTTTATTTCCACGACCTTTATGAAGAGGAATTTGATCCGTTGCTACCTTTCGAGGAAATTGAAGAGGATGCCATATTGCCGGATTCAATTATGAATTATTGCGAGGAGATATCGATATCGGATGGTATTGTTGTCGTTCATCCGAATTGGTGGGGTCAGCCTCCGGCAATCTTAAAAGGCTGGATAGACCGGGTAATGCGGGCTAATATAGCGTATCGGTTTCCGGATGGAGATAGCGGAGAGGGCGTGCCTGTTGGAATGTTGAAAGCCAGGACTGCGGTTGTCTTTAATACTTCAGATACACCTCCAGAGAGGGAACAGGAAGTATTTGGAGATCCACTTGAGAGGCTCTGGAACAAATGTATTTTCGAATTTTGCGGCGTAAAAGATTTCTATAGAAGAACATTCGGAGTGATTGTGACAAGTACCGATAAAGAACGCAAAAAATGGTTAAAAGAGGCGAAGGGTATCATCGAGAAGTATTTCTAATTATCACACAGATCCGCAGAGTATAAAGAATAAAAGTCGGATTTGTTGTTTTAACTAAATACCAAATTTCGGAAAAATCACGTGATTATTTTAAAATCTTTTAGTTTTGTATCTATTTTCAATAAGCTGTAACAAAATCTAGAATATTATGGTCGTATTGATACTATCAAACACTTGTTAATAAAGAAATAAATACATATTGACTTTTTTAATTACGTTATTATAATATTGTAAATAGAAAAATAAAATGGACGAAGAATCGTCGCATATTGTATATCCCAATCCGAGTGGTTGGGTTCTTTTATATAACCCCATTTTTATGAGAAGAGATAAAAACTTGGAAAAAGTCCGGTTCCCTTTGAGGAATCGGTTTTTTCGTTTATGTTTCACCTTTTAAAAATTCTAACAAACAAATGTTTTTAAGGAGGTTTAATTAAATAATGAAGAATTTTGTTTTAA
>CAYRCN010000220.1:0-3003 GCA_964422805.1 uncultured bacterium
TTCATGAATATACTCATATTGCAAATATGACAAGTACGGGAGGAATACCTAAATTATTCAGAGGATTATTTGGTAAATACTTTCAGCCTAATTTGTATGTTCCTACATGGGTGGCCGAATCTTATACGGTTTATTTTGAAAGTATGCAATTTCCTTTTGAAGGGAGATTAAACGGAGGTTTTTATGATGCCTACGGTATGTGTTGCGCAAAGGACAATAAATTTCCCGGCATGCAGGATTTTACATATTATCATTACTACAAATTTCCTTTTTACTCTTCGCCCTATATGTGGGGAGGGTTTATGGCAAGGTATAGAGCAGAAAAGTATGGAGAGGAAAAAGTTTCCGATTGGGCTGATAGATATGCAAAGTCTATTCCTTTATTAACTCTTGAATCTACTCACAAATCAGCTTACGGTAAGTTTTCTTTTGATCTTTATGATGAGTTGAAAAGAGAATTTGAAGAAGATATTATAGGATATAATTTTTCTCAAAAATCAAAAGTCATATATTCGGGGAATGAATTTCTGGAGTTTCTTACGCATGATGAACATTATTTATATTTTATCAGAGATAAGGTAATAAAGACCTCTCCTAATAAAAGCATATCTTATTCGGAAATTTTACAATTGGACCCGGAAAACGGCGAATTTAAAGTCCTCTTAAAAGACCCAGCTCTATCAGAGATGCCCATGCGAGTAAAAGATGGTAAAATATTTTACGGAAAACTTGATGTTTTTAAAAGCAGTGAAAATCTTATCGGATATAAATTTAAAAATGATATATACAGTTTTGATATCAGTACTGCTAGAAAGGAGAAAATTTATTATGATGACGGAACATTACGAGTTTTTGATATATTAAAGGACGGAAAACTAATTGTAGGCAGGCAAAAAGGTTGGAGAGGAGGTATTATTGAGGTAATAGATGAATATAAAAGAGATATTATTTTTTCCTCAGATTTTGATACGCCGTTCGATATAGTAGTCGGAGAAAATAAAACAGCAATACTGATGCATAATGAAGATAAAGGTGACAGGATTTTCTTTCTTGAAGAGGATACGGTAGTAATTGAAGAGCCTTATTCAAAATGTGGGCTCAATTTTGTTGGAGAAAATCTTTTGTTTTCTTCTAATAGACTTGGGTACTGGCAGGCTTATATGTGGAAGGATTCTTCTCTTTATAAGCTTACAGACCTTCCTTTTTGTACCTATCCGGTCGTTTTAGATAATAAAATATATTTCATAGGAATGTCATCCGAAGGGCAGACTGTTGAAATGGTAGAAATGACGGAATGGGAAGAGATAGAAGTGCTGGAAGACTTGCCGGATCCTTTCCTCCCGTCATACGCCGACCTCGAATATAAAAAAGGAGGCTATATAAATAATTTCAGGCACCTTCTATGGGATCCTGTTTTGAGATTTCCGACGATTTCTATTGAAGATGACAGGACGAATATTAGACTTAATGTTATAGGCATGGATGCTTCTGGTACTAGAAATCTATCGTGGTATGTTGATTTCGATGAGGAAACTAACTTTACTGGTTACGATATAAAATATTCGACAATGTCCTTAAGGCCTTCTTTCCTGAGAACCGAGTTACAAAAGGACAGAGATGAACACCTGGCGAAAGTCTATCTTTCATATCCGGTTGCGATTTCAGCAGGGAGTGGTTTGCAGGACGTTTATCTGGATTTTGCTGCTGTTTATGAAGATAGTCTGGATTACAAGAGAATGCCGTTAGTTTTTTCTCCGGTGCTTGTATTCGGGGATTATAATAAAAGATTTTTGCTTTCTCCTGCCTTAATATATGATGTTTATAATGGAAGGGAAAGCTTACAACTTTTTGCGGAAAGTGTTTTTTCATATCAGGGTCTCTCAATCCTTTTTTCCGGAGCAGGAGTATGTAATGTAAAATCGGATTCTACTATTTTAGAACCAGTTTGCGGAGAAGAAAGAAGAATGCGTATAGGCGGTGGAGCGAGGTTTGAAATCGACTATAGGCTTTTTAATATTGAAAGAGGCAACGTAGGCTACAATTTTATGCCGATTTATTTGAATGATGTCTGGTTCCGCCCGTTTGTCGAGGTAATGTATTCTCCTGCTTGGGAAGAACCGATAACTACTGTAGGAGGGCTTATTACGTTGGAAACTTCTGCTCTTTATATATTGAATTTGGAACCGAGCATTGGTGTAGGATACAGGGTTGATGAGAATAAGGCTTACTTTTTGTGGGGTGTTAGCGGAACTTTGGGTGAGACCAGTATAAGTATTAGAGCGAGAATTCATCTTGATTTTCCCAGAGCAAAGAACATTTTTGATTTTAATATAAGCAATTTTGAGTTTTCTATCGAAAAAGCATTTGAGATGTCATGGGAGCTCTAACTGATTTTCAATAAAACGTAAGTTAAATTTGTCCTTTGAAAGTGGCTTTCTTTTCCGCGATTATCAAATTATCTACGATTTATACTTTGACGAGTGCTTGAACTCAAAGCACCTTTCATGGTGGCTCGGGACGCTTTTCTCATTATAAAGTTAACTGGAATATATAATAGCGAGGATTTTTTTAAATGGAAAGTTCTTTTGTAAATCGAGGAAAAAGAAGAAAGTTGTTTTCTTGACCAGTAATAACCTTCCTGCAGTTCTTCGACAGTTAGAAGTTTAGGCTGAAAAACGACTTCACCTACGGTATATTTTGACCAATCACGGCTGATTATTCTTCCCGCTTTTTCCATTCTTTCGTTAAGGCGTGTTCCCGGCAGTGGAGTGAGTATAGCAAGACTTGGCAGTTCTATATGGTTTCTATCGATAAAAGACACGGTTTCTTCAAAAACACTTTTGTTATCTGAATCGAAACCGAAGATAAAAGCTCCTATAATAGCTATGCCGTGGTCGTGGATTATTTTAATCGATTCTTTATAGTCTTCTACTTTATTCATACTCTTACCGACTTCTTTTAAACTGCTTGGAGATACGGATTCGATACCCATAAAAAGAGATA
>CAYRCN010000221.1:0-2978 GCA_964422805.1 uncultured bacterium
ATAGTCCCTAAAGAACGCAGAGAAATATAGCCAGTCCAGAGTCAAGACCAAATCCCAACCCCTATATCCTAAATCCTAACAATTGACTAGTGACCAATGACCAGTGACTGATAACTTTGTTTTTTAACCACTAACACACTAACCAACAAAGTTCGGCTTTGTTGGTTATAAATATCCCTTGACTATTAGTTATATTTTTTTATTGTCATAACGTAAATATGAAAAGCGATTACAAATTTGCCATTAAAACCGGTTTCAGGATAGTTATTATGATTACTATTTTATTCTCGTTGTTTATTCTCGCTGCAGGATCAATGCGATATTGGGAAGCCTGGGTTTATTGCATATTACTGTTTCTTATGATGTTTTCTAGTTTTGTATATTTTTTAAAAAAAGACATAGCATTTCTTAAAAGCAGAGTTTTAAAACGAAAAGAAGAAGATAAAACGCAGAAATCTTTACAGAACATATTTTCTATATTTTTCGTAATCGGATTCATCATTCCGGGGTTGGATTACCGTTTTAATTTATCTGATGTTCCTTTTTATCTTGTTTTAATAGCTGATTTATTTGTTGTGTTTGGTTTTTTATTAATATTTAGAGTGTCGAAAGAAAACAGTTATGCGTCAGCAATTATAGAAGTTAATAAAAATCAAAAAGTCATTAGTACGGGACCGTATAAAATAGTACGTCATCCTATGTACGTCGGGGATATAATTATATTATTATCGACGCCTATTGCATTAGGTTCTTTTTGGGCTTTGATTCCTTTTCTTATTTGCACGCCCTTATTTTTTGTTTTAAGAATAAGAGGGGAAGAGGAATATTTGAAAAAAAATTTGCCCGGATATAATGAATACTGTCAGAAAACTAGGTATCGCTTAATTCCATATATATGGTAAAAAATTAACTCGAAATCTCACGCGAAGCCACAGAGATTTTAATTTGTTGGTTTTTACTAGAAACTCGAAACACGTAACACGAAACTCTAATAACCCGCCAACACACCAACCTATAATTGCCTTAGATAACCTACCGTTCGACTATTCCTGCGGAACCACCATAATAATCAATAAGCATATTAAGTATATCTTCCGGCCATATATCCCGAACATCTTCATAATCTTGTGTATTGGAAGAGAGTACATCCAGGAATAAATTAAATCGGTCTATAGGTTCGGTTGGATTTTTTGTTACAGTTCCGTCCAAATAATCCCTGAAAGTCTCTTTAAAAGGTTCCCATCCTATTTCCTCTTTTATCCAGCAGAACCAGGTGGTTGGACACACGTCATTATCCGGATCGTCATCGTTTATGTTCTTTTCATATAGCCTTTCCCAGAAATCGTAAATTTCATCACCCTGAAAATAGCCGAACTCCGTAGGTACTTTGGCATTCAACATTTCAACCACATATGTAAGTTTAAAATTCGCCCAATGCTCACAGTCAAAAATCCAGCGTTCATCTATGTCATAATCGTGCCCAATCTCATGTATCATTCCAAAGGACCAGTGCCCTTCACTTTCAATACTTTCCAGTTCCTCTCCTACCCATGGCTGGTGCCACTGGATCGGATTACCCGCGACAGCCCAGCCTCCGGGATATTGCAGCACTGAAAGAATTGTTATTTTTTCTCCGTCAAAAGGATAACCTCCAACCAGGTTATGATATTCTTCATATACCAGATCCAGTTTGTCAAGCCAGTCATTCAGTGCTCCTTCCGATATTCTCCCCATGTCCATTGGTTCAATTACAAGTGTGAAGTGTTCCGATTCGTGTTTTGGCAGTTCGTAAATCCCAATATTATCAAAATAGACGGTTCCTTTAACAAGGCTGCAAAAAAAGCCTAATCTACAACCAAATTTTATTGTTCCAGGATCAAATCCGGCAAGCAACATAGTGCCATCCAACGAAAATGTGAAAGATACTTGCTCCCAATTAAATTCGTATATACCAGTACTTCCGGAAGTCCACCATGAGTCCATTATACACAAATTTCCAGCAATACTGGCACCTTCATCTAACTCTATATTCTCTGATTTTATCCAGCCTATGCAATTATAATAACTTGAAGGAGAGAGATCCACGACAGTGTAGAAACACGCATCATTAAAGTCATCACTTATTATCCTTAGACACTGTGAATTTTCTATACCGCCGCTACCTAGAATGCTGAAGGTAGATATATCCGGATAGTAACGTTTGCTTGTCCAATCACTTACGCCCGACTCAAAATCTTCGAAGAAAACAGCTCCGTCGTACCACGATGTGTCGATAGAGTTAACTTGAAATTTAATCTCAAGATTTTTGTCATTTTTAACTAAATTATCATCTATTAGAAAATTATCTTGTCTATCGTTCTCACTGAGAGAACAAGATAATAATGCAATAACAACTATTGAAATTATTAATAAGATATTTTTTTTATTCAAGGCAACCTCCCTTATGGTTTAGACCCAGCTATAAGTTTTGATGTTCCCCGATAATAATATTTATAATAATTCTGTCAATGGCGGAAGACCGCAGTTGGTAAAGTGTAAACGAAAAAAGGCGGGGAATACCCGCCTTTTTTATTCTTCTACTTTTTTTGTTACTATTTTACTATTTAACTGATCCGTAGGATCTCTAATTTAAGTTCTTTGCTATCTCGTACTCTTGTCTATAGTCTGCGAATCTCTTATTTATTAATTTCATTTTTAACCTCCGTTTATTTATAAAGTTAGACGCGGATGGGGAGGATTTGTTTCAGGGTTGTTTTGTTGTTTTTACACTAAACACTAAACTCTAAACTCGAAACACTAAACTCTAGTCATAGGTTTGTTTCAATGTTTTTTGTTTTGTTACCAATTACCCAATCAACTAATTAACCAATATACTGATTCGAAGAATCTCCAAGATTCAAAAAACAAGACTTGATCCCTCTACACTTACAGAGAAGCTATTGCATCGGATGACGGCACTCTGGTTTCGGAATATTATA
>CAYRCN010000222.1:0-2959 GCA_964422805.1 uncultured bacterium
TGAGGATTTTAAGAGCGAAATACGATTTTCATAATATAAAGGTTCTTTTAAAAGGAAAAATTGCGGAAGAAGATTTTACCGGTAAGTGTTCGTCTTTGGGTTCCGTACCTGTCTCTAAATTGACGCAGATAGTTCAAGAAGAAAAATACGGGCATCTTCCGGACTATCTCCGAATGGCGGCAGAAAAAGGAATCGACGCTTATTATTCAAACGACCATAATTCTCAGAGGTTAAGTTTTGCCGTCGATTCTGTTATGGCTCTGATGTTAACTTCATCTACGGAAAACCCCTTTATTGTTAAGTATTATAAATTCTGGGTTGATTTAACAAATATGAAAACAATCCTGCGCCTTTTGTTTCTGGAAAGATATCAGGACCTGATTGATTTTGCGCTCCTTCCGGGCGGTAATGTCGGAAAAGACACAATAAAAAAAGCGAAAATAGAAAATTCGGATTCTCTTGAAGAACTTTACAGGGGAACAATTTATAGTTCCCTTTTAGATTGGAAAGATTCTTTTTCTCTTCTGGAAAAAGAATCCGAAAAGTTACTTATTTCATTTCTCAAGTCGGTTGCTTTTGAAGCAATCGGTGTTGAACCGGTTATCGCTTATTTGCTGATAAAGGAAAATGAGATAAGAAATTTACGTATTATATTTATAGGTAAAATGAATGGAGTGGGGGAGGATTTAATCAAGGAGAGATTGATAATATGAAAATCGCTTTTGCCGGTCCTTATGATCTGGTTTCTCCTTTTAAATCTCTGGGTGCGGAAATAATCGATACTGAAGATAAAAATATAGAAGAACTTAAAAATGAAATTGAAAGTTCTGATTTTGCTATAGTTTTTGTTTTTGAGAGTGTTTTTAAAGATTTGTTAAAATTTGAAGAGCTCATGTCCAGTCCTAAAATTAATGTGGTCCCTATACCCGGGATTGAGGGAAGTAAAGGATTCGGGCAGGTGCGAATACGAGAGATAGTAAAGAAAGCTGTTGGAATGGATTTAGGAGGCTTTAATGAGTGAAGGAAAAATAATCAGAGTTTCAGGACCTCTTGTTGTTGCGGAGAATATGAAAGGATCGAGAATGTATGATGTCGTTCATGTGGGAGAAGAGAAGCTTGTTGGAGAAATCATTGAATTGGAAAAAGATTTAGCTTCCATTCAGGTCTATGAGGAAACAGAAGGCATTGGAGTAGGTCAACCGGTCTTTCTTACAGGAGAACCTCTTTCCGTGAGTCTTGGTCCTGGACTAATTGAATCTATCTATGATGGAATTCAGCGTCCTCTTGATAAAATTAGGGCTAAAACCGGTGATTTTATTTCGAGAGGAATATCCATGCCCGCAATCGATCCCGAAAAGAAATGGGATTTCAGTCCTGTGAAAAAAGAGGGAGATAAAGTTGTTGGTGGTGATATTATTGGGACTGTTCAGGAAACAGTTTTAATAGAGCAGAAAATAATGGTTCCTCTTGGTGTAGAGGGAACTATAGAGAAAATTAACAAAGGTAAATTTACCGTTAAGGATGTTGTTGCTGTTATTAAAACGAAGGAAGGCAACAAAGAAATTACTATGGAGCAAAGGTGGGGAGTGAGAAACGGGAGACCGGTAAAAAAGAGACTTGCACCTGTTATGCCTCTTTTTACAGGACAGAGAGTCATAGACACTTTCTTTCCCGTAGCCAAAGGCGGTACAGCAAGCGTTCCGGGACCTTTTGGTTCCGGTAAAACCGTTATTCAACATCAGCTCGCAAAATGGGCTGAAGCTGAGGTGGTTGTTTATATTGGATGCGGGGAAAGGGGAAACGAAATGACCGATGTTCTTAACGAGTTTCCTAAACTTGAAGACCCGAAGTCCGGGGAACCTTTGATGAAAAGAACCATTCTGCTTGCCAACACCTCTAATATGCCTGTTGCAGCCAGGGAAGCTTCTATTTACACGGGAATAACTATTGCCGAATACTTTAGAGATATGGGATATTCAGTAGCTTTGATGGCTGATTCTACTTCAAGATGGGCCGAGGCTTTGAGAGAAATTTCCGGAAGACTTGAAGAAATGCCCGGTGAGGAGGGTTATCCCGCTTATCTCGGAAGTAAAATTGCTGAATTTTATGAAAGAGCAGGAAGGGTTAAATGTATGGGCAGCGATGATAGAGAAGGCGCTATATCAGTTATAGGAGCTGTTTCTCCTCCCGGCGGAGATTTATCCGATCCAGTTGTTCAGAATACGCTGCGAGTTGTAAAGGTTTTCTGGAGTTTGAAAGCCGAATTGGCTTATGCAAGGCATTTTCCTGCAATCGATTGGTTGACTTCGTATTCTCTTTATCCGGATAACGTTAAAGATTATATTAATCAGGAAGTAGCCGAGGATTTTCTTGAAATAGAACAGGAGGCTATGAAATTGCTTGAAGAAGAAGATGAGCTGCAGGAAATGGTGAGACTTGTTGGCATAGATGCGCTTTCTGCCAGAGAAAGACGCATACTCATTGCGGCACGTATTATAAGGGAAGATTTTCTGCATCAGAACGCGTTTCACGAAGTGGATACGTATACTTCAATAAAAAAACAGTATCTTATGCTTAAGGCAATTATAATTTTTTATAGGGCGTCGGAAAAAAACGACGTTGAACCTGAAAAATTGGAGGATCTTGATATTCTCGAAGAAATAGCACGTATGAAATTCATTAAAGAAGAAGAAATAAAGAAAATTGAAGCTTTACAGAGTAAAATTAAAGATACTATGAGTAAAATTGCGACTGTTAAAGAGGAGGTAGTAGCATGAGAGTAGAATACCAGGCTGTTTCGGATATTTCCGGTCCTCTTCTGTTTGTGGAAGGCGTTAGTAACGTTAGTTATGGTGAACTATGCACAATTAAGCTGCCTGACGGTGAGGAAAGGACAGGTAAAGTGCTTGAAGTTCATAGAGATAGGGCTATGGTGCAGGTTTTTGAGGGTACCAGAGGC
>CAYRCN010000223.1:0-2951 GCA_964422805.1 uncultured bacterium
TGATACCACGGAGGACCCTGTCTCCACTGAACTCTGGCGGAAACTTTCCTATCGAACCAGACTGTCAAAAGCCCAATTATCGAAGCGAATATGAAACCAGGAAAAATAAGATAATAAAATAACAACTTCATAATCTTCTCCAGGGCTTCGCCTTAACCCGAGCATCCACGCGGTCTCTCTCGACCTCTTCTTCGTAAGTTATTTCTTCGAATGAGAGAGCCCCGCTCGTGCACGTCTGCACACATCGAGGTTCTTTTCCTTCTTCAAGCATATCATAACAAAGATCACACTTGGAAATAATATGACGTACCCTTGTTGAGATAAGAACACCGAAAGGACAGGCAATTGTACAGGAAAGACATCCTATGCATCTAAAGTTATTATGATATACCAGACCGTCCTCCCTTTTCTCAAGAGCCCCAACAGGACATACCGCAACACACGAAGCATCGGTGCAGTGTTTGCAATGAAGCGGTAAATCCATAGTTATATCGAATTTCGACCTCGAAAGGCAGAATTTTTCCGAGTGACTTTCATAACAGGCAACATCACACGCATGACAGGAAATACATCTATCTACATCCAGAACGACTCTCTTTTCTCTTTTCGTTTTTCGATTTTTCATTTTACTATCCTTGCCTTCTCTGCTCCCGGAGATATTATACCATCCGGGTCAGAATTGCACAAGAAGAGCTGCGCACTCTCGGGAAAATGTACCGGTACGGCTATTATATCCCTGGGTATATCAAAGGGCAAATCACTGCAAGCCCCGATTCCGAAAACAGAAGAACCGTTGGACGTTTCAATATTAACTTTATCTCCGAGCGAAAGTTCTTTAACTATATCGGGATTAATAAAAACATAAGGTTCGTTTTTTTGCTCATTCCATTTTACTTTTCTCGTTATCTCTCCCCTATCGTGATGATTGGGCAAGCCTACACCGACAGCAGTAAAAGGAAATTTTTTGTTGGTCATTGGAGAAGGCTTCTTATTATCTGTTTCCTCAATAAAAGGAAGCACCTTTGGAACGGAAACCCGCGCTTTCGTCCCGGCTCCGACTAAATGAGAAAGCAAACCACTGATAAAATCCCCATCGGAAATTGCATCACCAACAGGAGAAACACCGTCACCTAAATTTACAATCTTTTCTTCCAACGAAATAAAAGATCCTCTTTTCTCAAAAGAAAAAACCGAAGGGATAAGACACTCAGATGAATTTGAGCCTTTAAAGAAAGCTGTAGATAGAACGAAATTCAGATACTCAAATATATCCTTAAAGTTCGGAATAAACTCAAAAGGGTCTCCCCCAAGAATAATAAGACCTTCTATCTTTTTCGACTTCAGGGCATCCATAATTTTTTTGTTGTTAAAATCCCCTATGATTCTACCTACACCAAGAGAATTTTGCCCCACAGGTATAACGGCAAATTTGTTTTCTGTTATTTCCGAAATACGATAAAGTTTGTTGACGATAGAATATGGATTGGTAAAATGTCCATAAATATTGGAAAATAATATTTGACCGTTTTCCGATTTTTTGAACGTCTCTGCCAACTCTTTTATTCTCATCGCGGAAACCCCGGCAACAGAGTCATTTGATTTAAGTTTACCCCTATCTTCAAGATGGCTTAGAAGAACCGACAGGAAATAAGACATATAACCGGGTTCCACATTAAAATGCTCTGCGAAAAGCGAAACTCTGCCTTTAATAATATCCAGAGAAATCAAGCGATTGCCTCTCTTCTTATTACGCGCATCAAGTATTGGCTTTGCAAGAGTGGGTGAAAGAGAAAATACATCTCCAACACTAACAACAAGATCCGATTCACTCAAACTATTAAAGGAAAATTTATTTTTAACAGATAACAGTGCTTCATCTTCAAAGGGAAAAAGCCCCAGAAGGTCCGTATTCAATTCACCGGAAAGCGTTTTTGCCAGATAAGCTTCCTCCAGTGTATGATTACCACTTATCAAAATTGCAATATTATTTTTTTTCTCAATAATTCTTTTTATTTCGGGAACAGCGCCTTTTATTGCTTCCTCGATCGAACATTCTTCTCCGAAGAGTTCTGCTTTTTTAAGTCTATAAGGAGAATTTAAGAGTTCGAGCGTAAAGTTGCCCCTGGGACACAAACCTCTTCCGCTTTTCTCGTCATAATAAAGCTTAAAGAGAGAATCATCCCCAAAAAATGCAGCTTTTGTTGATTTCCTCTTCAGAATGATATCATCCTGAACAGAACAGAACGTACACTTTGTCCTATATTCCTCAACCAAAGACATTTGGATAATCCTTTATATCAGCATAACACATATCCGGTCCGTCCTTACAAAGATAATAAGGACCGATATTGCAACGCGCGCATTTCCCTACGCCACAGCTCATACGTCTGTTCATGGACAGATAAATCTGCTCCGGCTTAAAACCGACATCAAGCAACTTAAATGTAACGAATTTCAACATTACTTCCGGACCGCAAGAAACAATATACGAATTCGCGATATCGACGTTCATTTTCTTCAAATAATCTTTCTCGAGAAGGCAGGTTACAAGACCCACACTGCCCTTCCAATCCGGATGAGGTTTATCGATTATAAGGCTGACTGAAACCTTTTTCTTATCTTCCCATTTTTTATACTCATCTTTAAAACACTGATCGGCAGGACTCTTAGCTCCATAACAAATGTGAACCTTTTTTACTTTTTCTATTTTATCGAATAAAGCGTAAATAAGAGACCGCAGAGGTGCAAGACCTACACCACCGCCTACGACAAGCACCTCTTTACCATCGAATTTATCCATAGGATAACCTTTACCAAAAGGCCCACGAAGAGCAAGCGTATCTCCAACCTTTGCTTCGTCATGCAGCTTATCGGTTACTTTACCGGTTTTCATAATAGTTATTTCCATTTCACTAACATCACCAGGAGCAGAAGAAGGCGTAAAGGGTGCC
>CAYRCN010000224.1:0-2928 GCA_964422805.1 uncultured bacterium
TTTATTCCAAAGAAGATAGAAGTCGAACTTTCCTCCTGTAAGGAGTACTATGAAAAGGAAAAGAAAAACCTCTATCTCGAGATTCTAAGAGAGGAATTAAAGCATAAGATTAGAATCGTGGACGAAAACGAATCTTTTGTTACCTTTGTGCCTTACTTTGCGGATTATCCTTATCAGGTTTTTATTATTTCGAGGAAAAAAAGGCTCTCTATAGATGAGTTGAACGGCGAAGAAAAGATACAATTAGGCAAATCTTTAAAAAGGATAGTTACCACCTACGATCATCTATTCGAAAGAGATTTTCCCTACATGATGTGTTTTCATCAAAAGCCCACAGACGGTAAAGACTATTCATATTATCAGTTTCATATCGAATTTTATCCGCCTCTTAGAAATGAAAAGACGCAAAAATTTAATGCAAGCTCTGAGACAGGTTCCTGGACGCATGGTAATCCTACTTGCCCGGAAGAAAAAGCAGACGAGTTAAGAAAAACAATGAAAAAACTTTACGGTGATTAATAAAACTTTAGGAACAAGAGTCGAAAAACTTAAAGAAGAATTCAAAAAGACATTTGGGAAGACTAAAGATATACAACTTTTCAATGCTCCGGGAAGGGTAAATATCATAGGAGAACACACAGATTACAACGGAGGTTATGTTTTACCTGCGGCAATAAGCCTTGGTCTACTTGCTGCTGCAAGAAAGAAAAATGACAGAAAGATTTGCTTTAAATCAATAAATTTCACGAAAGAAGTAGTCGCTTCTCTTGATGAACTTAAATATGAGGAAGAAAAGGACTGGGCAAATTATCCTCTAAGTGTAGCCTGGGTATTAGAAAAAGAGGGTATCGAATTAAGTGGAGCAGATATAATTTTTGAGGGAAATATACCCGTGGCAAGCGGACTTTCTTCTTCAGCCGCAATTGAAGTTCTTACGATGAAATGTTTGCTGGAATTGTCGGATCAAAGCATTGAAAAGGAGAGAATTCCTTTCTTATGCAGGAAAGCCGAGAATGAATTTATTGGAGTAAAAAGCGGAATAATGGATCAGTATATTATAACTTTCGGTAAAAAAAATAACGCTCTCTTCTTAAATTGTAAAACATTAGAACATAAATTAATTCCTTTTCATAACATTAAAGACACAGTAATTATGATTGGTAATACAAAGGTAAGAAGAGGTCTGGCAAAATCAGCTTATAACGAGAGGGTCGCAGAATGTAATGAAGGATTGAAGATGTTAAGAGGGTTTTTAAAAAGAGAAAACATTGAGGATCTTAGTGATATAGGAAAAGGAGAGTTCGGGGAATATAAAAACCATCTTCCTCCGGTAATAGCAAAGAGATGTGAGCATGTTATATTCGAAAACGAAAGAGTAAAGCAGGCCGTAGAATCTTTAGAAAAGGGAAACCTGGACAGGTTGGGTAAATTAATGATACAATCGCATAAATCACTTAAAGAGCTGTATGAAGTAAGTTGCAAAGAACTGGACATTATGGTGGAAGCTTTTTTAGATTCAGATGGTGTATACGGAGCGAGAATGACGGGCGCTGGTTTCGGCGGATGTGCAATTGCTTTGATAAAGCAGGATGCACAGGAGGAAATAATAAAAAAAGCAAGCAAAGAATATGAAAAAAAAGCGGGAATTAAAGGAGAATTCTACGTCTCTAGAATATCCGACGGAGTGAGAAAGCTATAATTTTAAACTTTGAGTTCTCTTATCGATTTAGCCAGCAAATCAAAAAGTTTATCTAGCTTTTCAATGGGTACAGAAGAAAAAGCAATTCGTAAGTCGCTATCACCTATAGCAATTGTTCCTATACCATATTCTTTAAGTGCATATTCCCGGACTTTGTTGCCGTTAATGCCTTTTAGCCTTAAACACATAAAATATCCGGAGTTAAAAGGATAAACATCCCATAGTTTTTTGAACTTTTCATTGTGGACTATTTCTTTGACTTTTTTAGCACGCCTTTTTAATTCCTGGAATTTTTCCTCTTTCTCTTCTTTAAAATTCCCCTCACCTAACAACTTCAAACATATAGACTGAGCCGGGTGGGAACAATTCGAGATCGAACATCTTATTGAAGCAGCTGTCTTCTTTTCCATAATTTCATATACAATTTTATTTTGAGCATAATCGGCAAAAGTTATAAATCCAATTCTGAAACCCCATACGAAAAGTTCTTTCGTAAAGCCATCAAGTTTAACAGCTACGATGTTAGGATGGGATCCTGCAAACTTAGAAAAAATAGAACCCTCAAGTAAATTATCTTCGAAAGAAAGTCCAAAGTATGCATCGTCGGCCACAACAAGAATTTTCTTTCCCCTATTAGCAAAGTCAAGCACAATCTCTTTTATCGCATCAGCTTCTTCCTCCCTTGGAGTATATCCGGTCGGATTATTAGGGAAATTAAAAAGAAGAACTATTTTTTCTTTTTTGGAATTATTCAACGCTTCCTTTAAAGCGATAAGGTTAAACCCTTTAAGAGAATCCTCAAAGAAGTCATAATTTACTATATTGGCTTTATATCTCACTTGATAAATCAACTTATAATTACCCCATAATTTATCAGGTATATATATATCGTCTCCCGCGTTGATAAAAAGATCACCTACTAACATCAAACCGTTAGTCAAGGCGTGGGTTACAATTGGAAGGCTAATGTTCTTATCATCGAGTTTGTTTTCTTTTAATATCTTTTCCTTCCAGAGTTTTCTAAGTTCGGGAAGGCCAAAGGGAGTTGCATAAGGGAAAATCTCTGAAGGGGTTAAATAATTAAAAAACTTATTGACCGCGGTAAGATACATTGGCTCTCCGTTCTCTTTTGCAATACCAATTGTTGCATTACAATCATAAGCATGCAGCTTCGCCTCTGCACTCTGGGAAATTATACCTTTCGGCATATATATTTCCTTACCGAAATC
>CAYRCN010000225.1:0-2847 GCA_964422805.1 uncultured bacterium
GCCTCAGGGTTTTTGACAAAGAAGGAAAATTTAATCCTGAGTTTGATGATAAGGAAAAAAAGAAATTCGAGTGTTCGATGATAGTCGAAGCAATAGGGCAGGCTCCTGATTCTACCTTCATATCAGAAGACATGAAAGAAAAAATTAAATATGAGGGAAGAAGAATGAAAGTTAATGAGTATGGGCAAACTTCATTGCCCTGGTTGTTCATAGGAGGAGATATTCTTAGAGGTCCCGATGTAATTAACGCTATAGATACCGGACATAAGGCCGCAAAGGGTATCGATAAATTTATCTCATCCAAAGAGAAAAAGTAATTTTGAAATAATGGACAAAGAAGATATTCCGGAAGAGACAGTAGAAAGACTTCTATTTTATACAAAGTGTCTGGCGACCTTTAAACAATCAGGTAAAGAGCAATTTTCATCTGCGGATATTGCCAGGAGGTTAAAACTTAAGCCCACATTGGTGAGAAAAGATTTGTCTTATATTGGACGAATTGGCAGAAGAGGAATTGGTTATAATGTTGAAAGAGTTTTAGATAAGATAAATCAAGTTGTGTATTATAAAAAAGAGCATCAAATTGCTCTTATAGGTGTGGGGAATATAGGAAGGGCATTAATAAATTATTCCGGGTTTAAAGCGCACGGATTCGTTATAAAACTCGCTTTTGAAAAAGACAAGGAAAAAATCGGGAAGGAAATTTGTGGCGTTAAAATTGAAGATATAAAAACACTTAAAAAAAGAGTTGCAGAAGAAGGAATAAAAGTCGGAATTATCGCTGTTCCTCCTGTTCACATTAAAGAAGTTATTGATATTGTTAAAGAATCAGAGATAAAAGCGATTCTTAATTTTACCCCCACATGTATGATGCCTTATGACGATTTAAAAGGGAAATTAAAGATAAAAAATATCGATCTGGCAGTTGAGATGCAAAGATTGGTATATTATTTATCCTGATAATAAAACACTGAGCAAAGCATAAGTCTTCGCATATATATATTTTACTATTCGGAAGCTAAATTGATATTTACTTTAAAGTAAACTCCGCCGAGAGTCTTATATCTTTGGATGAACTACCTATTAGTACTTTGAATTTACCTTTCTCGGCAATCCAGTCTTTGCTTACAATATCATAAAAAGAAAGGGCGTTTTTATCCAGTTCGAGACTGATTTCTTTCTTTTCTCCGGGTTTTAAAAATACCTTTTTGAATCCTTTTAGTTCTTTAACCGGGCGTTCTACACTAGCTTTTATATCCTGGACGTATAGCTGAACTATTTCAGCGCCTGCCCGCTCACCCGTATTTTCTACGTTGAGGCTTATTTTAACCGTTTCGTTTTCCTTTATATTCTTTTTGTCTATTTTTAAATCGCTGTATTTGAAAGTCGTATATGAAAGTCCGTAACCGAAAGGAAATAAAGGTTCGACTTCTTCTTTGTCGAAGTAACGATAGCCTACAAAGATACCCTCTTCGTAATGTACTTCTCCGTCTTTTTCCGGGTAATTGCCGTAGGCGGGGGAATCTTCCCATCTTTTTATAAAGGTCGTTGGTAGTTTTCCCGAGGGATTTACATCCCCTAGTATAATGTCCGCGAGAGCGTTTCCTCCTTCCTGCCCCGGATACCACGCGGCTATCAATACGGGAACTTCATCCAGCCACTCGTTCATAAGAACCGCAGCTCCGCCGTTTAAAACCACTATAACATTCTTGTTAACCGAAGCGATATTTCTGATGAGTTTTACCTGTTCTGCCGGCAATGTTAATTCCTTTCTGTCTCCTCCTTCGTGTTCTCGTACACCCACACAGACTATAGCTACGTCAGCACTTTTAGCCGCGGTTACCGCGGCGTTCATAGCAGCTTCTTCTTTGTCTTCTTTCTTTTCTTCTAACTTCGTCCATCCGAGAACAACGGACGCACCGCCGATGTTCTCAAAATACTCAATTTTTATATCGTAAGATTCGCCTTTTTCAAGTTCGACAGTATCTATTTTTGTAATTACACCGTGCGGTCCCCAGTTATCCACAATTCTCTGTCCATTTAGGTATAAGTAAGTTCCATCGTCGCTGCTGGTACCAATTATGTATTTACCGCTTGAAGGGGGGATTAATTTTCCCGTCCATATTATAGAGAATTCATCTTTGTTCAATCTCTTGTCGGTTGAATCTGAGTCGAAATCGAAGTTAATCTGTTTATCGATTCTACTTATGACAGGTTTTCCTTCAAATGATGTATTATTGAAGTATTTGCCCAGTAAACCTTCTTCTCCTGTTTTCGCTTTTGGGGGTCTAAGGTTTGAAGATTCTATAGGTTGTATCAATTTTTCTTTAAATAGGCCTCTTTCATACATTACCTCAATATCTTCACCGAGTTTATTTTTGAGACCGTCTAAAATGCTTACAGAATAAAAAGGATCGACGTTTGAACTGCCTCCGCCTCCGATCATTGCTTCTTTAGCATTTGGACCGATTACGGCTATCTTCTTTATTTGTTCCTGTTTTAAAGGAAGCAGATTTTTTTCGTTTTTAAGAAGGATTGTTCCTTCCTGGGCTACTTTTAAAGCCAACTTTTGATGTTCGGGTGTGTTTATTGCTCCTTTGTCGAGTTTTTTATCAAAGATGCCGGTTACAAACATTGTTCTCAGCATTCTTCTCACTTTGTCATCGATTTCTTCTTTTCGTATCAAATCTCCCTGTATTGCGCTTAGAACCGAGTTTTTCTTAAGGTATCCCGCGGTGGGCATTTCAATATCGAGTCCGGCATAAAGAGTTGGAATTACGCTGTGAACGGCACCCCAATCCGACATTATAAAGCCCCGGAAGTCCCATTTTCCTTTTAAAATATCCT
>CAYRCN010000226.1:0-2836 GCA_964422805.1 uncultured bacterium
AGTTTGCTGCGACTTAGAAATATTACCGGAGAGATTTGATGCCTATTGAGGGACCGATAAAAGAATTAGGACTTTTTGAGCTCTTTCAGTTAATTTCCCTGGCTGAGAAGAAAGGGGTTTTAACAATAAGCGGTGAAGATATTGTTAAGTCCTATGTTCTTTATTTCGATAGAGGTAATCTTGCTTCGGTTGATTTTCCCGAAAGGTTGAAAAACGAGATTCTAAAAAGGGGCTTTTTGACTAAAGAAGAGGTAATAGAAGTGGCTGATAGCAAATTCGTCGACTATTTAATTGAAAATGATATAATTCCTCTCAGTACTTTTAAAACAGTATTTAAACAAACAGCAATTGATGTACTTTACTCTCTTTTTTTAATAAAAAGTGGTCATTTTAGTTTTCGTGAGACGGACTTCGAAATTCCGGATTATCTTACCTTAGATATAAAGATAGAAAATATAATATTAGAAGCAGCGAGGAGAATTGACGAAATCTCTAAAATGGAAGAAATTTTGCCTAATACCGATATTGTTCTTGAGGTTTCGACTGACTTAATAGAAAAAGAACAAATAAATCTGTCGCCAATGGATTGGAAGTTACTTTCCCTTATCGATGGGAATCTGACCATAAGTGCCCTTATAAACAAAATAGGGGATAAATTTGCTGTGATGAAATCTCTGTATGGTATGACCATGACTGGTATAATAACCGAAAAGAAGATTCCCGTAGATGATATGATCAAAGAAAACAAAACATCTATTGGAAAAGATACAGATAAGATTAAAGAGTTGAAGAAGCTATGGAACAAAGGTAAGTTTACTGATGGACTTAAAGAATTATTCAAACTAAAGGAAATGTACCCTGACGATTCACGTATTCCCTACAATATGGGTTATTTCTATCTTGCCGAGGGAAGGTTTAAAGAAGCTGTCTCTGAATGGAATTCTTTTTTAGTTTTGTCTGGTGACGAAAATAAGAAAAAGGAAATAAGAGAAACTCTTGATTTGGTAAAAGGAATTCATAAAAAGATTGTAAATTGGGAGGTTTTAATTGAATGAAAAAGGGCTTCGACCCGATGTTAATTCCTTAGATGTATTGATTTCTCTTGCCGATCTTTATGTTGAAAATGGTTTGGTCGATGAGGCAAAAGATCTTCTAAAAACCGCTATTAAGGAAAACAAGGGAGAAATAAAACCTTATTCTATGTTGAGCAGAATTTATATAAGCGAGGGAGAAGAAAAGGAAGCAGCCGAAATCTTAAGGAATGCAATTAAAATCAGCCCTGAGGACAAAGAAATCAATGAACTTCTAAAATCCTTAAAATTAGATACAAAAAAAGAGAAGACAGAAAAGATAACAAAAGATAAGAAAAAGAGAACCAAGGTCGAGTTAGGCGGTTCGCTTAGCGAGGTTCTGAATAATTTACTTAAGGTAAAAGGAATTATAGGGGTTTTAGTGGTCGATGACATAGGGGCCTTGATAGAAGCAAGTATTGAATTGCCAATGGAGCGGGAATCTACTGGAGCAATAATTTCCTCGATTTACGATAAAGTAAGATTTTCTTCGAAGGATCTCGGATTGGGAACGATAAGTAAAGTTTTTTTTGAATTGCCGGGCGGAAATATTATTGTGCTGGGTTCAAAGACATTAAGGTTTATTGTACTTACTACTAAAAATATCCTACTCAGTGAGTTTGAGGATATCTTGACACAGGGTTTTAATAAAACTATTGAGCTTTTGGGGGTTGAGTAATGAAAAAGATAATGGAGGGGATTGTCTCAATTGATGGCGTACTGTCGTGTTATTTGGTAGATAGAGAGGGTGAGATCGTTGAAAACGCAGGGGATGATAAATTGGATAAATCTTTAGTGTCCGCTTTAATCGCCGCCATAACCAAAGAACTCTCAACCCAGATGGAGATAAATAACAATTTTTCAATAAGTGTCATGGCTAAAGAAAAGAACCTTTTTCTCGTTACGCAGAGAGATTTTATTTTGGGTGTTTTTACGGTTACTAACATTGATACGGGAAAAATCCGGTTTGAGCTTCGCAGATGCGTAAAAACAATTTCCGAAGAATTATAAGTGTCAACTATTATACTTTTATATGAAATTCAGAAAAAAATCGAGAGATTTCTCGAGAATTTTCTAGTTAGAACGGGAGCACAACACATTTTTTTTGCCGCAAAAAGTGGAGAAGTACTTGTATATTCGGGTCGTAAAGAAGAAAAGAGAATTTCTTCGATAACCGCCCTTCTTGCAAGTGTATTTAACGCTACTGAGGAGCTGGCTAAAATCGTCGATGAACATCAGTTTAAGCAGTTTTTTATTAAAGGGCAAGCCTGGAACTTATTTTATCAAAATATAAGTCCTCAGTTTTTATTGGTCGTAATATTCAAGGATGAAGCATCGTTAGGCTCTGTCAGAGTTCTAGCGGAAAAACTTGCGGCAAGGTTAAAAAAAGAGATAAGTAAAAATAGCCGTAAGAAAATTCCTTCAATTAAAAAGATAGATGGGGAAAAACTTATGGACAATTTGTTTGAATAATGAAAAAGAAGATCGTTGTTATTCTCTCTTTTTTGATTTTTATTGTTCTGTTAGGTTTTCTATCGGATTTCGTTGTCGTAAAAATCGAGAACCTCTTGGAGCGGCGTATAATTTCTATGCTACCTCATGGCAGTCATATCGGAAGTATAAAGCTTAAAGGAGTAACCGGCTTGTCTGCAGACTCAATATACATTAAAGACCTTTGTTCTCTGCCAAAAGTGGAAGTGGTTTATTCGCCCGTGGGTGTTTTAAGTCGTAGGATAAAAAAAATATCTTTCGATTCTCCTTCGTTT
>CAYRCN010000227.1:0-2828 GCA_964422805.1 uncultured bacterium
CTTTGGGCTGGTGTACGTATTTACAATGCGCCGGGTGAGGTAGGTCCTGCTATAGCAACCAACAACTACGTCGTAGAGAATTTAATTTCCGGAAACGCTCCCTTTGGAGACGGTGTTCAAATTATGGGTGCACAGGTCCCCGGTGACATATTTGGAAACTTTGTTCTACGGAATTATATTGGTACTGATATTACCGGCATGGTCGACCTCGGCAATGCTCACGAGGGTGTATGCATGTGTGAAGGCACACATGATAACGTGGTGGATAGTAATCTGGTATCAGGGAACGATTATGACGGTGTCGGTATGCAGGGTTACAACAATGAAGGATATGGCCCCCCTATACTGACACATAACAATATGGTTACCAGCAATATTATCGGGCTTGCAATCGATGCGGTAACTCCTCTGCAAAACTTATGTCATGGAGTGGCTGTCGGAGAATACGGTCCCGGTCAGTGGGGATGCGCTATTTATAATATAGTTGGTCCTGGAAATATAATTGCTTATAATGGATGGGATGGAGTTTCTGTATGGGAAGACGGAATAGATAACGTCAATGCGGATGGCAATCATATAACGATGAACTCCATTTTTATCAACGACTCACTCGGTATAGACCTGCAGAATGACGGTGTAACAGCTAACGACGGAGGAGACCTCGACACCGGGCCCAACCAGGAGGTTAACTTCCCGGTTATTACCAGTGCGGTTTATTCCGCCGGGAGCACAACAATCTCCGGCAGTTTAGATATCGATACCGACCCAACGGCTGCTACAATAGAAATCTTTAAAGCAAATCCGGATCCTACCGGATACGGAGAAGGAGAAACTTATCTCGGTGCAACAACTCCGGATGCTTCGGGTAACTGGAATGTTATAGTTACCGGACTTAATCCAGGCGATTATGTGACCGCCACAACCACCGATCTTAATCTAAATACTTCTGAATTCTCTTTGAATTATATGATTGATTATATAACCGTCGTCTCTCCCAACGGTGGTGAAAATGTCCTTGCGGGAAGTACTCAGAACATCACCTGGACGTCGAATGGAACAACCGGAAATGTTCACATCGAGTATTCTACGAACAATGGCTCAAGCTGGTCGGACGTAATCGCCAGCACCCCGGATGACGGTATTCACTCCACTATAATACCGGATACTCCTTCGGATAGTTGTCTTATAAGGGTGAGTGATACGGACGGAAGTCCTTGGGATGTCAGCGACGCGGTATTCACGATTTCACAGGATTCCATCGCAGTCACCTCCCCTAACGGCGGAGAGGACTGGAAGGTGGACAGTATATACAATGTCACATGGACGTCAAACGGCACAACCGGAAATGTTCACATCGAGTATTCAACAGACAATGGTTCCAACTGGTCGGATGTTATCGCAAGTACCACGGATGACGGGACTCATCCATGGACGATACCCAATACACCTTCTGAAAATTGTCTTGTGAGGGTGAGTGATACGGACGGAGACCCAACCGACGTAAGCGACGCGGTATTTACAATTTCACTTCCGTCAGCCGTTCCACTTGAGGACTTACCCGATGTTTACTCGATGAGTGTAAGAAGAATATCAGCAAACAATCTTCTGGAACTCAGCTATACTGTACCTGAGGAATCTACCATCAGGTTTAGAGTGTATGATATAACGGGAAAAATAATAAAAGAGATTTTGAAAGAAGAAAAACCGGGCTCTTATTCAGAAAATATAGATATGAGCGGTGAACCAACAGGCGTGTACTTCGTCAGAATGGAAGCCAATGGTAACGAATTCACCGGTACAGATAAGGTCTTATTTATAAGATAGATAAAAGGAAATGATGTTAAAAAGGCAGAGCTTTCCGCCCTGCCTTTTTTATTTTTTTACGAACCTTCGCTTAAGTTATATATCACCTTGACAAATCAAATTATAACCTGATAATTACAATATAAAAAAAGATTAATCCGTATCGAGTATAGGGAGATTGACTATGGAATTAATTAAAACAAAAGACTTAAGTAAAACTTATATTTCCGGAGAAACCGAGACAAAAGCTCTCCGCGGAGTTTCTCTTGTAATAGAAAACGGCGAATTTTCTGCGATTACCGGTCCATCCGGAAGCGGAAAGACAACTCTTTTTAATCTAATCGGAGCCCTTGACTCCCCAACATCGGGAACAATATCTTTTGACGGTAAGGACCTCAGTAAATTAAACAAAAGAGAGCGAACTCTTTTTAGAAGGGAAAAAATTGGGTTCGTTTTTCAAACATTCAATTTGATTCCCGTCCTTACAGCCTTCGAAAATGTTGCTTTTCCCCTCAATTTATTGGGAGTTCCTGAGAAAAAAATAAAGAAAAAAGTATATAATCTATTAGAGAAAGTGGGGCTTAAGGGAATGGAAGAACGAAAACCCGCGGCTCTTTCCGGAGGTCAGCAGCAGAGAGTAGCTGTCGCCCGGGCTCTTATTAAAGAACCTGTGCTTGTCCTTGCCGATGAGCCCACTGCGAATCTCGATTCTGCTACCGGCGGAGAGATTATGAAGCTTATGAAAAAACTGAACAAGGAAGAAGAAATAACCTTTCTGTTTGCCACCCACGACCCGATGGTGATGGAGTATTCGAGGCGGCGCATAAAACTACACGACGGTAAAATTCAAGAATGAAATTCATTTTTAAATTAGGTCTCAAAAACCTTCTTAGATATAAAGAGAGGACTTTCCTTACGTGTTTTTCCCTGGCTGTCGGTATATGTGTTCTTATCTTTTTTAGCGGAATGCTGGAGTGGGCGGATGAAGCCACTATTCGGAATTTAAAGAAATATGAAACGGCTTC
>CAYRCN010000228.1:0-2824 GCA_964422805.1 uncultured bacterium
ATAATCTCGCCTATCATAGCCGGGTCATTTATCCCCTCAACACTTCTTATCTTAAAAGACCTATATTTATCCTTCGCGGGAAATCCGTTTACAAATACCACACATGAACCTACCGAATCCTTACCTCTAATATTAGAAATATCAAATCCTTCTATTCGTACAGGCGTTTTTTCAAGAAAGAGAATATTCTGCAACTCAACAAGAGAATCTCTTTGACCTCTTACAGGATGAGAAAGTTCTCTTTCTAATTCAAGTTTAGCGTTCTTATTCGCCATTTCTTTTAATCTTTTTAAACTCCCTCTTCGGGGTATTTTGATATCAGAAGAAAAAAGTTGTTCTAACAAATTTTTGTCTTCAATTTCCACAGGGACTAAAATCTCACTGGGAATATATGAGATTTTAAGATACTTCCAGGGAAGAAAACGCTGAAGATATTCGCGTGAAAGGACATCTTCACTTGAGCGAAGTATGTATCGCTCCGAATTAAGCATTTTCCCTTCTCTTATTTGAAAAACAAAAATACAAGCCATACCAGATTTACTGCTAATACCAATTATGTCTCTGGATTTTTTGTCGGCAAGTACCATTCTCTGCTTCTTTGCCAGATCTCGGAGACTCATGAGCTGGTTTCTGTAAACGGCGGCCATTTCAAAATTTAATTTCTCGGCAGATTCCCTCATTTTACTATTAATTATCTCTTCCAGCTTTTTCGTCCTCCCTCTAAGAAAATCAATTATTTCTTCAATTAACTCTCTGTACTCCTCTTTACCTATCTTACCTATGCAGGGTCCCTGACACCTATTAATATGATACTGAAGGCAAGCTTTATCTGGCAGATTTGCTCCTTTACAGGTTCTTACCGGAAAAATGCTTCTAAGTGTTTTAAGAGCTTTCTTCACCGCCTTCACATCTGCATAGGGACCAAAGAAAAGAGAGCCGTCATCTTCTATTTTTCGGGTATAAAAAATTCTCGGATATTCATCTTTTATGGTTATCTTAATATAAGGATATCTTTTATCATCCTTTAATCTGACGTTATATTTGGGTTGATGTTCCTTTATTTCATTTTCTTCCAATATAAGAGCTTCCAACTCGTTTGTAGTAGCCGTATAATCCAAGAATTTGGCTTCATACAGTATTTTATTTTCTTTTATGGAATTTTTCCTGGTGAAATAACTACTTATTCTCTTTTTTAAATTTTTTGCTTTACCAATATAAAGTATCTTTTCTTTATCCCTAAAGTGGTAAACTCCGGGAAGTTCAGGAATATCTTTTAGCGAAATTTCGACCATAGATTATAAATTAAGATTATCCTTTACCATCCGCAAGGCTTCATAACAAAATGTAAAAATCAAATATCAAAATGCAAAACTACAAATCAAATTTCAAAAATAAAAACAAGGAACAACGAATATCACAAATTGCACAAATATTTTTTAGTTATGGGAGGTAGGGCAAGGTATAATTTTACATTTTTATTTGTCATTTTGCTTTTAAATTTCTGATATTTAATGTCCAAGAGAAATTTAACTAAACCAATTATTGTATTTTTTCAAAAAAACAAAAAATTCCCTGATAGAACCAAATATGGTGTGGTTGACAAACTAAAAAGAATAATTATTTTTTACGATAAGTAGTATAAATTTAAACAAAGGGGAGTAGAAAAAATTATGGAAATAACTATTACTGAGAATTATGAAGAAATGAGCAAAGTATCCGCTCAAATAATTGCTGAAGAAATCCGAAAAAAACATAACCTCCTACTGGGCCTGGCAACCGGAGATACACCTATCGGTACCTACAAAGAGCTTGTAAGAATACATAAAGAAGAAGGTCTGGACTTTTCTAAAGTAAAATCTTTCAATTTAGATGAGTACCTGGGACTCGCTCCGTTACATAAAAACAGTTACAACTATTTTATGTGGGACAACCTTGTCAAACACATTAATATAAATCCGGAGAATGTCTATATACCACAGGGTAATATAAATGATCCGGAACAATTTTGCAGATGGTACGAAGAACAGATTAGAAAACTTGGCGGGATAGATCTTCAAATACTTGGTATCGGCTCCGACGGTCATATAGCTTTTAATGAACCGGGCTCCTCTTTTGCCAGCCGCACTCGAATAAAAGCATTAGTTGAACAAACAATAGAAGACAACTCCCGTTTCTTTGACAAGATTGAAGATGTTCCGCGTTTTGCTATCACCATGGGCGTAGGAACAATTTTAGAAGCAAAAAAAATACTTCTTATAGCGAACGGAAAAAAGAAAGCCGACGTCTGCGCGAAATTTATCGAAGGACCGGTAACAAGTCAAATTACGGCTACCGCTTTACAGCTGCATAGCTACGTAAATGTGGTTTTAGATAAGGATGCTGCTTCGAAACTTAAACGAACGGATTATTATAATTGGGTACGAGATAATAAGCATCTCGTTCAAAAAGAAATTGGAAGGTAATTTAGAATGCCCTTTATAATTCTACTATTAGCGCAGGATTCATTATCAAATTACCAAATTTGTCAAGATTTCGAAAGTTACTGGGACTTTTACGCTGATAACAGAATATCTTCATCTGTATGCGGAATGGGTTATACCGGAGTAGCAAGTACAGGTGATATATCGAGCACTTTTATAAATCCAGCTTCTCTATCTTTAGAAAACAAAAAGCAACTCTATTTTGAATATGTTTATAAAGGAGATATTGAATGGTTTGCTGATATTAAATACAAAAATTTAAATCCCAATTTCTCTGTTGGCCTTGGTTTGCCTATAAATGATTATTTTCAAACCGGTATAACCTATCGAACTGAGAAATCTAA
>CAYRCN010000229.1:0-2784 GCA_964422805.1 uncultured bacterium
GGTAGGTGATACAGGCATAATTGAGGGAAAAGGTTGGAAGTTGACTGTTAAAGATGCTTTTCCTTCAGAGTTAGGTAATGTTCATAAAGGAAAACTCGAAGGGAAATTCAAGATTTCAAAAGTAAATGCAAAGATAGACGTAGAAAGGCGCAATGCTATAAGAAGAAATCATACCGCTACTCATCTACTCCATAAGGTTTTAAGACAGGTGCTTGGAGACTGGGTTAAACAGGAGGGATCTTTCGTAGCTCCCGATCACTTCCGCTTTGATTTTACCCACCCAAAGCCTTTAGAGGAAGAGGAAATCGAACTGATAGAGCAGGAAGTTAATAAGGCAATTATAAAAGAAATGGAAGTCAGGACGGAAGTGCTACCCTTTGAGGAAGCGAAAAAGAAAGGAGCGGTAGCTCTTTTTATCGAAGAGTATGGAGAGACTGTTCGTATGGTTTCCGTTGATGATTTTTCAAGAGAGTTGTGTGGCGGAACTCATCTTAATAACACAGTAGAAGCAGGTCTTTTTAAGATTACTTCTGAAACGGGTATAGCATCCGGGGTGAGAAGAATTGAGGGCGTTACCGGATATTCTACATATAAGTGGATGAGAGATATGGAAAATCTGGTACAGGAGATGGAGTTTCTTCTCGATATCGACAGGAAAAATCTGCCGAAAAGGATTGAAAAGACGCTGGCTTTATTAAAAGAACAAAAGAAACAGATAGAAAAAATGGAAAGCAAGGCAGCTGATACAAGAGTAGAAGAACTGCTAAAAAAGGTTTCTAAAGTTGGTGATTATAGTTATATCGCAGCGGAAGTTGAGGGTAGCAGAGAATCTTTGAGGAAGATTTCCGGACAATTAAGAGAAAGGATGCCGGAAGGGATAGGCTTGCTTGCGAGTACGATAGGGCCTTCTGTTTTTGTGTTATTATTTGTAGGCGAAAATTTAACGGAAAAATTAAATGCGAGCGAATTAATCAAGAAAGTTTGTAAAATAGTTAAAGGCGGGGGAGGAGGTGACAGAGGAAGGGCAGAAGGAGGGGGAAGCGAGGTTAAAAAAGTTCCCAAAATGCTAAAGGAATTCCCCGAAATTTTGGAAAAAGAACTTAAATGACTATTTATCAAAAAATTCTTTCCAAGAAGAAAAAGAAAGAAAAGATGCTGGTTGCACTTCTTGATCCCGATTCCGAAAACTTAGAAAATCTTAAGAAAAAGATTGAATTGATCGAGAAAAGTGAAATTGATTTTATTCTGGTAGGAGGCAGTACGTCATGGAATAATAACTTTGAGAGGTTCACCGAAAAGGTTAAATCTATGGCTTCTAAAGCTGTTATTGTTTTTCCGGGTTCGGCTGAGCAGATTTCGCCCTCGGCTGATGCAATTCTTTTTCTATCTCTTATAAGTGGTAAAAATCCTAAATACCTGATAGAAGAACAAATCAAGGCGGCGCCTATTTTAAAAAAAGCGGATATAGAGGTTATACCTACCGGTTATATTTTACTTGATGGAGGTAGAAAAACCACTGTGGAATTTGTCTCAGGTACAAAACCGATATCTCAGGACGATATAGACAAAATAAAAGATACAGCATATGCGGCGCAACTTCTTGGCATGGAGATGGTTTATCTGGAGTGTGGTAGTGGTGCAAGATATCCGGTTAAAGATGAAATAATAAAGAGAGTCAAAGAATATATAGAAATTCCACTTGTGGTTGGAGGTGGAATTAAAGACAGAAAAGAAATTGAAAGCAAACATAGAGCAGGCGCGGATATAGTGGTAGTAGGAAATGCGCTCGAAAAAGACCCAACAATCTTACTCGAAAAAAAGTAGATTATCCAGACCTTCAATAATTAAAGGTCTTAAAATATTCCTCGCTCTTTGTATAGCGACTTTCACGCTATTATTAGTCTTCACCGCTACTAATAAAACATGGGATTCTTTCAAGGAAATAAATTTGGTTTATCTCCCAATAGTACTTCTTATGCTTTTTTTATATCTTATTTTTGAGTCTTTTCGGATAAGGCTTATCGCTAAAGCAATTTCAGGAAAATGGATTGCCTTTGGGCGTTGTTCCCAGGTTATCTTCTGTGGGGCTTTTCTTTCTGCGGTTACTCCGTTTCAGGCAGGAGGAGCTCCATTGCAGGCTTATGTTCTTAATAAGGCTGGGTTAAAATGGGGTACCGCTTTATTGTTGCTATTGTTTAGAGGCCTTTTCTATCTTATTGGTATGCTTATATTTTTGCCGTTTATATTACCTTTTTTTAGAACTGAGTACTCCGGCAGGTCCATGCAAATTTTGTCGCGATATTCTATATTTGCGTATCTGTTTCTTTTCTGCCTTCTGTTCCTGGTGCTTTCTATGCCGAAACTTTTAAAAAAAGTAATTTACTCTTTGACTTTTAGGAAGGGAAAAACCACAAGAACAACAAGACTGGTTTTCCGCGTTTTAAGGGAGTTAAAATTAATTAGAAGTAAATTATTTGAATTCATAAGGAACAAAAAATTGTATGCTTTAGCGATTATTTTTACAACTATTATTGTATATATACCAAACTACTCTATAGCTTACTTTATACTAAAAGGGCTCTCAATAGACGTTCCCTATCTGGAGACGATATTTCGGCAGGTTTTTCTGCTGTTCGCTGCTTTCTTTTTTCCTACTCCCGGTGCGGAAGGTATAATAGAAGGCGGTTTTACGGTTTTGTTTTATTCGTCAGTCCCACGTTACCTTATAGGTATGTTTGCGATTTTATGGAGGTTCATAACTTATCATTTGATTGTTATAATTGG
>CAYRCN010000230.1:0-2753 GCA_964422805.1 uncultured bacterium
GGACCAACCACAAGTTTAGTGCCCTTATCCGCTCCTCCGACCGCGATCAAAAAACCTGCCTCTACATTATTATCGTGAGCAAATCTTTCTATACATTCATGCAGTATATCACCGTCTTCGAGCCGAATCACAAAAACTCTACCGTATTTAGCTTCCGAATATTTCATATTTAATTAGTAAACTTAACAGGAGAAACGAGTATGTCAAGACGATAATAAGACGTAGATAGACGCAGATTTAAAGGTTTTTTATTTGTCGTTTTATTCTAACTACTAACTTCCAACTACTAACTACTGAAAAATGTTGTCAAGTATTGAGATGCGGCTACAATTAAAGATACCATCTTTACCCGAATAAAGGAAATCAGTTTGAGTGCTAAAAAATATAACCATTGACACCGATGATTTAAATATTAATATTATTAACAGGAGGAATTTATGGGAAGAAAAATATCTAAAGGAATAGAAGTCGACCCGGAAATTATGTTGGGCAAACCTTTGATAGAAGGTACTCGAATACCCGTAGAGATGATTCTGGAAAAATTAGCCCAGAACATCTCTGTGGATGATATTCTTAACGATTTTCCACGGTTAACTCGTCAAAATATTCAAGATGCTTTAGAGTACGCCGCGAAATCAATACATGGAGAAGAAATACACTTAGTTAGCAAAAAATAATGCGGTTTTTAGCGGATGAAAATCTTGAAAAGCCTATTGTAGATTGGCTCAGAGAAAAAGGATATGATGTACTTTATATCGCAGAGAAATCTCAATCAATAAAAGACGAAAAAATAATCAATCTTGCCAGAAAGGAAAACAGAATATTAATAACCAATGATAAAGACTTCGGGGAGTTGGTTTTCCATCATGGTCAAATCACTTCAGGAATAATATTGATTAGATCTAAGGATAAAAGCTCAGAAAAGAAACTAAAACTAGTGAAGCAGGTACTTAAAGAAATAAAAAATAAAATACGCGGTAATTTTATTGTAGTAAATGAAAACGGAATAAGAATAAAAAAAATCCTATGAAGCGAAAAACCTGTAGGATTATCACAAAATTCTTTCAACCACAAAACACACTAAATACACTAAACTTTTTTTATTTTTTCTGTTTTACGATTTTTCAATTTAACTTAGATTTGAAAAACATGTTTAAAGTTTACCTGGATTTTAACCTTACTATAAAGGCTTGAACAAAGCTTCTTCCAACAAACCAACATTAAGGAATCCTTTCAGTCCACCTGTCTCTTCAATGATTTTATCGTGTAGACTTATAACTTGTTTTAAAGTATAGGGTATTTTCAACGACTTGCGAGTTTCTTTAAAGACTTTCGATGTTTATCTATAAAGCTTTTATACTCAGCGGTACCTTTTTTAGAAGCTTTCTCTGCAGTAGAAGCAATTTTTTTTAGAGATACTTCTCCTTCTTTTGTTACATTGGATTTTTTATTTTTTACCTTCATTTAAAACTCCTTAGTTTTAAAAATATCAATTTTTATCGCTTTGTCAATACTTTAATAGCCACAAAGACGCCAAGTTTTTAAATTGTTGGACGGTTAAAGAAGAAAGACCGATGACCAAAGACGGTAATTAGAAAAATAGGAAAACGGGAAAATTGGAAAATGGGAGAGGGAAACTATTTATCCATTTCGCTATTTTACCTTTATCTGATCCGAAGGTTCTGTAAAACTATTTTGCTACTTCACAATTTCACTATTTGACTGAGATTCGGAGAATCTCCGAACACTAACAACGAACTAGGAACTACGTACATGAATAAGAGATAACAAACAGCACTAATATAACAAAGATTTTTTATGTTTTTCTTGTTCTTACTTTTTTAGAGTCAATCACAACTAGACTACCGCTAATTTGTTCTTCAGATAAATTTTGAATCTGCTTAATAAGATGCGAGTTCATCTCCGTTGTTGACATTTCATTTGGAAAATTTGCAATAATAATACCGTAATGTTTACCTAAGGGAAATCTTAGTATATTACCAAAACCTCTATCTGCCGTTATAATAACTGCTTTCTCTTTTTGGGCAAATTTAAAAATCTTTTCATCAGATTCGCCAGAAAGCTTATAATCCCGGACATCCATAGAATCATACCCTATTTTCTTGAGAACTTCAGCCGTAGAGCGAGGCATATTCTCATCGACCAAAAACTTAAGCATTCTATTTTACTGCTTTTATTTCCTCATGAGAAAGAGTATCTGCCGCGTAATTAAGAGCAGCGAGTATATCCTCTCGCGTAACCCCGTACTCTTCAATAACTTCTTCATATGTCATACCACCTGCAAGCTTTCCAATTATTATTTCAACAGGTATTCGTGTTCCCTTTATCACGGGCTTACCCGCACATATATTGACATCGACCACTATTCCGGGCGCTATTTCCATATCTCCTCCTTTGAATAAAAGATCTATTACACTATAACTAAAATCTTAACTCATGTCAATAGTTAATCGAATACGCACTATTTCAACTTTTTTACTAAAGAATCACAGCGGGTACATAGAAAAAATTTCTGAACCACGAAACACACAAAATACACTAAATTTTTTTATGATTTCTAAAACTCACAACACCACACCAAAGTTATCTCACACAAAGAGCACAAAGGCACAAAGTTTTTTAACTGCTCACTACTCTCTACTCCCTGCTCACTACTAATACTAACTACTGAAAAATATTGTCAAGTGTTGAGAAATATAATGAAAAGTGTCTTTACCTCCCCCCGAGGGTGG
>CAYRCN010000231.1:0-2736 GCA_964422805.1 uncultured bacterium
TCCCTATAATCGGAACTATCTTTTTCTACCGCTTTCGCGGCGACCAATAATAATTCACATGGGAAATCTTTTTTAACCTTTTTTTCTATACGTGGAACTATAAGTGTATCAAATTTTGCAAGAGACTGCATCGCCGCAGATTTTACGGTAACGGATTCACTACTAATCAAAGGAAATAAATCGTCAATCGTATTCACATCGTTAATTTCTCCTAAAGCCTTTATAGAAACAAGTTTTAACGGTTCACCTTCCTTTAAAAACGAAATTATTTTATTTATACTTCTTTTCTCCTTAAGCCTACCCATAGCGTACACTACAGCTCTTCTAAAGGGCTCTGTTCCTTCTTTCCCCAGAACCGAAACAAGCGAATCAGCCAGAGATTTTACCTCGAGTTCGCCGATAAGTACAAAAATATTCTTTCTTGCTCTTTCCTCCGCGTGGTTAATATTCGCGCTTAAATATTGTTCAACTAATAGAGAGTCTTCTATTCCTTTGAGCGTTTTTTCTATAGCTCTAAATTCCAACCCCTTTTTTGTTTCAATTTTATTTTTAAATATATAATCGAGAGCCTCTTCCCCCCTTTTTGAAAGTTCTGTTCTCGCACCTGTAACTCTGTCTTTATTATCTCCTACCCCCCATTCGGAAGCGATTTCAAAGACTTCGTCTACCAGCATATTAGAGAAATCCGGAATTTCTCTCTGAAGTATCTCTTCTTCCACATCACTATTCTTATCGACACCAATACCGTAATCTTTGTTAATCCAGTAGCTATCATCATCTCCCCGGGAGAAAGGATAAGAATCTTTGCCTTTAAGGTCTAAAAAAATGCCCAGACCCGAAAAATCCCGTGAGTAATTGGCATCCCCTATACCAAGTTTTTCGGTAATATTATAGACATCACTTCCTGAGAGGTCTGCAAATAAACCAAAAGAGTTATGTAGCCCAACACCCATTCCGCCCGAAACCGAATACCAATCATTGCCCGATGAATCGACTAAAATCCCGCATCCAAGGTCATGCCCTTCTCCCTGGGATGGACCCATAGCTGAAAAATAATGGTCGTTTCCTTTTAAATCCGCAAGAAATCCATAAGAAAGATGAATCCCTGAGCCTTGCGCGTACTCTGTTGCAAGGTATCTATCCTGACCATCCTCATCTATCAAAAATCCGGCTGAACACCAGTAACTCGTACCCTGTGCGTAAACATCCGCGTTGTAAAAATCATTACCGCTTCTATCATAAAGAAAACCTATTCCTCCCCCAAAATCAGGTCTTACCCCCATCGCGAAACCCTGCGACATCGAATTGTAAGAATCGGGATTTAAAGGTGCATCAAAATACTTTCCGCCGGCATAATAAATATCAGCTCCTTCCATATCGCTCAGCAGACCGAATCCCTTAGTGCTCCCAAACCCTTCCCCGTAGCAATTCGTATAATAAAAATCGTTGCCTTTGGCATCAATAAGTATTCCCATTCCGAAGTTTCCCGCACCGAGAGAAAAAATACCTCCTCTATAAATATCATCCCCTTCGAAATCCTTCAGATACCCAAATCCGAGATAGCCGCAGCCTATCGAATAATGGCTCGCGCTATAAATATCATCACCTTCAAAATCAAATATTAAAGCCGAACCAAAAAGACCGGAAGCGACTGTCACGATTTCTTCCCCGTTATATGAATCATCACCTGCTAAATCGATAATAAAACTTAATCCGCCTACCGGACCAATCAAACCAATCGAACTTCCGCAATCTATATATTTATCATCACCTCCAGGATCGATGACAAAAGGTATTTTTTCGTATTTATCATCACCTCTCGAACCAATAATCAATGTACCGAACTCCGTCTCAAAACTCATCGGCAGTTCTGAATCATCTATTTTACCCATCAATTCCGGAATTTTTTCGGCTAACAGCGTAAGCAATAGACCCGACTCTACTAATTTTCTGTAATCTACCTTTTGAATTATACTCATAACAGTATCTTCATTAATACCAGTCGTATCAAAAGGAAGCTTATATCTATCAAGCAAAGCCGTATTTAACCAATCATCATCCGGGAAATCTTCCATTTCCCATCTGCCGGGAAAACTAGCAATCAGTATAAGCTCTTCTCTATCGCTTAAATCGGAAAAAGCCTCCCGGCTTAATCTTCCCGCTTTATTTAAAACAGAGATTAAAGTATCTATAGAAGAAATATTTATTTGGGGAACTTCGACAGATATTTCCAGATCTTCAGCAATGGTTTTTATCAAAACCGTATCAGATTCATTAAGTGCCTTTTTTATTTTTTCCGCGTATTTCTCACCTTTTAAAGGCGAATGCATCAAATCCCCAACAACAGGCAAAATAAGAGAAGTCTCCGACCACTCCAATCTGGCAAAATCAATCGTTCCTCTCTCAAGGTTTAAGTACGTAAGAGCGCTATCGATTTCCGCATAAGGTATGTAAAAAAGAGTCAGCAGTAAAATCATATATAGTGTTTATATTTAGTTGTTTTTTCACTTTAGTCAAGGGAAAAATCCCCACCCTTCATCCCAAATATTCACATGTAGAATATGTAGATATTGTAGTTTTTTTTACTAAAACCTAAAACCGAAGACCTAAAACCCAATTACTCACACAGAGAAAAAAAAGATAGAAAAAAATATTCTTTGTGTTCTTTGGATACTTTGTGTTTTAAATACTTACAAAAAAAAGGGCGGAAAACTTTTCCGCCCTTTTTATTCACTT
>CAYRCN010000232.1:0-2708 GCA_964422805.1 uncultured bacterium
ATTTCTCGACGGGTATTTATTTCTTTGTTATGAAAGCCGGAAATAGAGTGTTTCCACCGGAAAAGTTTATTTTAATTAGATAGGAAAAAATCGCTTACGGCTAACCGCTTGTTAATACAAGTCCCTATCCCAAATTTCTTTAATGATATTGTTTTTTTGCGAGAAGCGGATGGCGGACAGCGGGTAGCGTGAAGCATCAAAAACAATAATTAAATATCAAGTAGGTATGATTGTTGTATTCTTCTATCCTTTCTGGTAGAGGAAAATCCAGTTCTATACCCTGGCGGAGAGCAATATATGTCTCTTTGTTAGGTTTTAAATTAAGCCCAAGAACTCCTCTTGTCTCGCTGTTTTTTTGTCCGTTTAAATTTCGCCAGGATTTTTGTATTCCCAACGTTAAATTTATGTAATCAGAAAATGAATGATTATATAGTAAAGTCAATCCAATCCATTTTCTTTTGTACTCTAATGAGTCATTCTTAACATATTTCCAATCCATCGGTAAACCGATGTAAAAGTTGCTTTTTTTCGAGATTTTTGTTTGTATAAAAGGTTCGGCGAAGAATTTATCTATATTAGTTTCATAACTTAAACTGTCTTCTGATAATGAGATATAAGATGAGTCCGTTTTCCGGTAATTTAATCGTAAACCAGGGGAAAACTTGTCAAATAAATGATAGTAAATGATATTTTTTAAACCCATACCGCCGAATTCCGCGCGTCCGATTTCTTCATCATTCTCTAGAAAATTCTTCTTTGCTTTTATTGTTTTATAATATCTATAGTACAGATCAGCCTGATTGCTGTTAATTAGACCTTGGAGTTCGAGACTAACGGGAAATTTTGTAAAAGGATCCTCGTAAATTGATGGTTCTCTGTGTGAAATTAGGTAATTATGATCGAATTCGTGTAAAATGATATTCAAAGAATGGTTATTTTCAATGTTTTTCCAGTAACCAATCCCCATGCCTATATATTTCTTGTTTTGTGACGATTGCGGCGATAGAAAGAGAGAGAAAGAAAGCGGTATTTGAGAATTCTCACCCCCGATCCATCTGAGCTTAAATAGATGTTCTTCGGTTTTTATGTCATAATCGTTTTCGTTCTCGAGGTTATATTCAAATACAATATTTGAAAAAAGGGGCGTCTGGATTTTTATTCTGTACATTTCATACCATTGTTCCGAGTTTCGAGAACCGTGTATTGTTTGGATTCCGTTTTTACTATTGAGAAAACTAAATTCTTCTTCAATGGGTGTGAGAGAAAAACTCTTATCCATTAAATAAAGAGTGTTATCATCACCCAGAAGAGACAATAAAAAAAATAATATCATTTAAGTAAAAGGGAAATATCTATAGATTTATAGGAGTGGGTTAAAGCCCCTACCGAAATATAGTCCACTTCTGTTTTTGCGATTTCTTTTACGTTTTCGAGTGTTACATTACCCGAGTATTCAAGTACTATATTCTTTCCATTAATCAGAGTTACAGCTTTTTTTATTTCTTTTACAGGCATATTATCAAGAAGTAAATGTTTCGCTCCGTTCTCTACGGCTTCTTTAACTTCCTTTAGATTTTTTACTTCGATTTCGCCGTTTGTAAGAGAAAGTGCGTTTTTAATGCCTCCCGCGATTTTTATGTGATTTTCTTTTATTAAAACTTTATCGTACAATCCCATTCTGTGATTTTTTCCTCCGCCCATAAGCACAGCGTATTTTTCCAGATATCTTAATGTAGGAGTGGTTTTTCTTGTATCGAGTATTGAAGCTTTGCTGCCTTTTATTTCATCAATGAATTTTCTTGTATATGTGGAGATTCCGCTCAGCCTCTGGATAAAGTTTAGAACTACTCTTTCTCCTTTTAGTATTGCTCGTGTGTTTCCTCTGATGCGAATTATTTCTTGGGGCTTCAACCAGATACCTTCCTTTACGAGTATTTCGGTTGTTACATCACCCAATTCACCAAATGTCCATTTTGCGATCTCGAGACCCGAAAGGACAGCTTTTTCTTTTGTCTTAATTATTCCAAACGAATTATGTTTTTCAGGTATTATATTTTCTGAAGTTAAATCAACTTTGCCTATATCTTCCGCTAGAGCTTTTTTTATCAGCGGCAAAACTTTTTCTTTCTTTAATTTGTCCACGTATAATCCTCCTGATTTCGTCTCTTAATTTTGCAGCTTTTTCAAATTCCAATTGTTCGGCACTTTTTTTCATTTCGTTTCGGAGTTTTTCAATCATTTCGATTCTTTCTATTTCCGAGGTAAATTCTTGCGGTATTTCCAGTTCTAAAATTATTTCTTTTTCTTTCTTTTTTTCTCCGGCGACAACTGTTGTCATCATTATTTGTTCACGGCTTTTCTTTATGCTTTTAGGAATAATGTTATGTTTTTTATTATATTCAAGTTGTATATTTCTCCTGCGTTCAATTTCTTTTAAAGCGTTTTCTATGGCGATAGTTTTTTCTTCGGCATAGAGTATAACCCTGCTATCGATATTACGGGCGGCTCTGCCCGCAGTTTGTATAATAGAAGTTTCTGAGCGAAGAAAACCCGCTTTATCTGCATCAAGGATGGCAACCAATGTAACTTCAGGTAGGTCAAGGCCTTCTCTTAATAAATTTATGCCTACTAAAACGTCGAAATCTCCGAGTCTGAGTCCCCTTAAGAGTTCCATTCGCTCGGGAGCGTCTATTTCTGAGTGTAGATAT
>CAYRCN010000233.1:0-2702 GCA_964422805.1 uncultured bacterium
GTAGAAGGGATAGAATATCCTATCATAGTCAGATTGGATGATGAGAGCAGGAATTCCTTTATTACCATAGATAACTTACAGCTTGTAAGTATGTATGGTATGCCTGTTCACATTTCTAATTTTTTAGAGCCTGTGGAGAAGAGTGCTTCACTTTCTGTTGAGAGAAAAAATAAAGAACGAATGGTTGTCTTAAAAATAAGTGTTTCCGGAGCGCTTGGAAGTGTTATGGGAGAAGTCAGGAAGGTAGTAGATTCTTTTGTTATACCTAAAGGATTAACTATTAATTATGCGGGACAGGTAGAGCAGCAGGGTGAAACAACCGGCAGTTTGATTTTTGCAATATTGTTGGGTATGGTACTTGTTTACCTCGTGATGGCTGCACAGTTTGAATCTTTCTTCGATCCTTTCATAATAATGTTCTCCGTGCCTTTTGCTTTCGTAGGCGTTGCCCTTGCTTACTGGGTGAGTTTTCAATCTATGAGTCTTATGGGTATGGTTGGAATCGCAATGCTTGTTGGAGTCGTTGTTAATAACGCCATTGTTATGATTGATTATTTCAATATTTTGAGAAAAAGAGGTATGGAATTGACCGAAGCTGTAAAAACGGGTGCTAAAAGAAGACTTAGACCCATACTTATGACAACAGGCACTACCGTATTCGGACTTTTGCCCCTTGCTTTTTCAACCGGTAGCGGTTCTGTTCTATGGAAGTCGTTAGGTATTTCTGTTGTTGGCGGTATGATTATTTCGTCCTTCATAACATTGCTTTTAATTCCGACTTTGTATACAATTTTTGAAACAAAGTTAAAAAGGAGATTGTCAGAATGAAACAGATTGAAGTTGTGATATTCATGGGATTACGCGATCAGTTTCAAGAAATCTTGGAGGAAGAAAAAGTAGATGAATATTTTCTTGTACCCAAGGTAATAGGTAAATTAAGCGGTACTGATCCCAAGCTTGATACTCATATCTGGCCGGGATACTTTGTGCAGTATAAATTCTGCCTTGATGGTAAAAAGTACGAAAGTTTCCGAAAGAAAATCGAGAAAGATAAGGATACCTGGATTCAAGAAGGTTTCTTACTTACGGTAAAGGAAATTGAAGAAAGGTGCGGAGGTTGTTCATGATTATTTGTATTTTGTTTTCTTTTACAGTGGGAGTCGAAGGGGGGATTTTCGAACTTAGGGGAAACGATGTTGTTTCTGCTGAATTTGGAACTTCTTTTGGTGTTTTTGGCGATTTTTATGTAACTCCGAATCTGAATTACTGTTTGTCTTTTGAGAAGGGTAGCGCTGCTGCTTCGACTCGAACTATGGCTTTTACCTATGATTCTCTGGGACAGCAACATTTTTTTTCGGCAGTGCGCGGGGAAGATTTTGAGAATTTTAGCGGAAATATGTCCGTAAGTTGGTTCCCAGTTAGAACAGTGCTTGCTCCTTATTTATCAGGACGATTGGGTTTTATGAACTGGAGATTTGTAAGCGGCGGCGATGTGGTTATGAGTCTTAACGGGAATGAATTTAAGGGGTTAAGCATGTCTCTTGGAGGGGGTGCTGGCCTGCGAGGTGAAATAGCTGGTTTTGTTCTTTCGGTGGAAGGCTTTTCGGATTTTATATTTTCCGAGAACAGTGATTGGTATGATGGTTTCGGGAGTGGTGACGATAATGAATGGATTGTAGAGTATGTATTTAGATTGGGGAGAAATTTTTAGATGTTACTTCTTATATTTGGACTCTCCACCGGAATCATATCTGTAGATAAAGACTATACTGCACATCTTTCGGTCGATAAACTAAATGAAAGAATTGATTTTACTCAAGGATTTAAGGAAAAGGAGTGGGGCTGGAGTTGGAATTTACTTCTTATTGAGAAAAACCTGGCGTTGGGTGTAAAGGGACTGAAAGGAAATGAAATAAAAGATTTAGATTCACTGTTACTTGATCTTTCTTTTGATTCAAAGTTGATTGAGTTAGGTTATGCGACTGAATTTTCACGAATTATCTTTTTCTTGAGCGGAGGAGGCGGATATTCTTCCGTTAATTTGAAATCGGTTAAAGAAGATGAGACAATAGATTTCGGATGGTCTCTTACGAACCCCGAAGGAGGTATTAGCTATAAGGGTTCCTCTTTTGTTCTTTCAGCAAGTTCTGGTTTAATTTTAGCTGTTTCAGACTACCTTGGTTTTGGCGTTTCTGCCGGTTATTTGCACGGCTTACGTACTCCGAAGATGGTTTTAGAAGGAGAGGAAGAGATAGAAATATTGAATGCTCCCCAGATGCCTCTTCATCAGTGGTATGTGAAGTTTAGTGTCGGAATTGGCGATTTTGCCAAGGTAATTGGGCAGTAGAGATAAATTAAATATCAAAGATTAAAAGGCAAAATGACAAAGTTAGGTTTTAGGTCTTCGGTTTTAGATTTTAGTTTAAAATAAACAAAATAAATTTTTTTTGTGATTGGGCTTTGTGTTCTTTTTATAAATTATAGTTTAGGGTTTCAAGTTACGAGTTTCGGGTAGAAAAAACAAATAAAAACTCAGTATTCTCTGTGTGTTCTTTGTTGTTTTGTGCTCTCTGTGGTAAAAATGTAAAGAGGGGAATTTTCTTCACCTTGACAGAGAGAGAGTCTCTATTTATAATGCCAGATATAGGAAAAAGGCTATAAAATAAAAGGAGGACAAGCCATGGCAGACAAAGATGGAATTC
>CAYRCN010000234.1:0-2646 GCA_964422805.1 uncultured bacterium
CTACTTCAGGACCTGTACCATCACCAGGTATTACAGCTATTCTGTAGTTTTTCATCTCTGTTTAATCCCCCTTTTTATCTATTTATCCCTTTATATATTTCAAGAAATTCTAAATTTTTATATTAATGTATAAAAAAGAAACTGGTAAGTATCTTATTATAGTTGATATTTTTGTCAACCCATCTTTGTAATAAAATAAAATATCAAAGATTAAAAAGCAAAATGATATATGAAAATGCAAAAATTTTCAGGACGCAGATTTACGCAGATTAAAAAAGATTTTTTCTTTTTTCAAATTAATTTTTGAACCTTGATTTGTAATTTTCCATTTTGATATTTAATCTTTACATTTAGAGAATCTGTTCCTCTATGCAACTTATTGTTTTCAACAACTCTAAAAGTAAAAGGCTGATAATACTCTAAGTAGTGGTGGCCGCTTCCCCGCCTCCATATAAATTTTTAAATGCTGTTTCTGCTTTTGTCAAATCTTCGAGAAGATCTGTTCTCCCTTTAGAAATGAGCGCTTTAAATTTAAGAATCGATATCTGAAATGAACAAATAGAGTCATCCATTTTTCCCAGTTTGTTGTATATCAATCCCAAGTTCATCTTGGTACGAGCGTATTCGTCTTCATATCTATCCTCACCTTCTGAAATCATCTCCCAGAGAATATCCGAACTTTGCTCCATTAGGTCAACCGCCATGGGTAACTGACCTGTTTTTTGTGCATTGAGTCCTTTACTATAAAGATACTTAGCGTAAAGATTTTTAACAAACGACATAATAATCTCCTTCCCCTCGTATATTAATTTTACTATAGAAATTTAACGGAATTAATCCTCGGTGTGAATTGTCTTTCAATTAATCGAATTCTTCAGAAAAATGCTTTAAAGCCAGGTCAATGTTGAAAAATAATTCCGTTTCTCTATTTTCATCAAAAACTCTCATTATATCAAAGCTGTATCCGTCTTTTATTATTAAAGATTGCCCTGAGAAATTTAATTTTAACCAATTTAACAAATCATATTCCTCAGAAACTTCTATAACAATAAAAGCGGTTTTTTCATTTTTTCCGTCACCGGAAAAATATATCGAACTCATTAAGCCGTTGTAAATATTGTAATGATAATCTGATTTTGCTGAATCATTGAGCTGTGCGTAAATATAATTGCAATACAAATGGGTCTTGATATCTATATACCTCTTATCAAGAATTTTATTTGCAATTTCAAGGGCTTTTTCAAAATTTTGTTCTTCAATATTTAATTTTATTTTTTTTCTCAAATTATCAAATTCAATATCATAAGGATTATATATTTTTGTTTTAGTATAAGCCATTCTTAAAGAGAAAAAATCACTCGACAGTCCATTTTTAACGCTATCGAGAAGTGAATAATAATCATCCTCAGTTAATAAATTTATATAATCAAATAGTATATAATTTGATGTAGTATCTGCTTTGACTTTTTGCCCGCCTACGGTAGTGAATTCTATATTTTCCGTGCTGTGAATACTCTTTTGCGCGGAACCGCAAGCAATAAAAAGCCCTAAAATTAGAAAAATTAGCCTTTTCAAACTTTCCTCCTTTGAATCCGTAAGAAATACCTATTTAAAGTTTATCTATTTATAGCGAATTTGTCAAGGATTAAAATTAATCGGATAGATACGCTGAGTTAAATTTAAAAAATATCAATAGTCTTCTTCCCTGTAAACCAGCGGACTGAAATCTTTTCGTAGAAATTCAGCCGATACGATCTTACCTATAATAAGCTTTGTGTCGTTATGGTCATGTACAATTTCTACTTCACAGTCAAATGCAGCAACACAACTGTCGAGTAATGGAGACCCTGTTTTAACTGTGTGAAAGCTAATTTCCTTGAACTTATCTGTTTTACGACTAGTCCTACTACCGAATATTTTAGCTACACCTGTCTGTTCTTTTGCAAGTACGCTTAAACCAAATGCTTTAGAGTTCAATATTAATTTCCTTGTGTAGCTCTGACTGCCAACACAAATTAAGATATAATCTGTATCAATCTGAGTTGCCCAGGCTACCGCAAGCCCCCCTTTTTTTCCTTCATATTGTGCACAAACTATATTTACCCCATGCGTTAACATATCATGCCTAAATTTCATTTTAGAGCTCCTTTTTTAGATTATAGCTATTTTCAGGAATTTATAGGGCAAAAATAACACTACAAACGAATGTGGAAAAAATATACCGTTTTAGATTTAATTTTCAAATAATCCTTCTGCTGTTTCTTTTTTCTCTTTCTCTACCACTTTTTCTTCTGCTTTAAAGTTACAACCGAAAGGCTTAAATACTTTTAAATAGCTTTCCAACAAGTCATGTTCTTCCGTCGTTCTTATCCATTCACTGTCATTTTGATGTACATGAACGTGGGTTGCACCCATTTCTTCTATACATTTTAACTGAGGACTCGCCTTAGCTATTAGAACGCCAAGATCCCCTTGCCCAATATAAATTGGAATCCAATGACCGTCGTTACTTTTTCTTGCAAAAATATAGTTACCATACTTACCTGGCTCGAAATCTGTGGGTAAATCATGAATAGAATATTTATATCGCTGACCATCCACACCTATCCACTCGCTTGTTTCCTTTTTTACCATCTTGACCTCCTC
>CAYRCN010000235.1:0-2633 GCA_964422805.1 uncultured bacterium
TATACTGGGAACCAAAATCTAATATTGCGACTTTTTCACTCATTTAGACCTTTTAACCGCCCTACTGCTTTTGCTCTGTCGGGTGATGAGAAAACATAAGAATTTGCGATAATAACATTTGCGCCTGATTCCAATACAGAATCAATTGTTTCGTCGTTAATACCGCCGTCTACGGCTATATCGAGATTAGGATAAGTTTTTCTTATTTTTTGTATTTTTGAAAGAACTTCAGGAATGAATTTCTGACCCGAAAAACCGGGATATACGCACATTATAAGAATTGAATCTAATTTTTCTAAATAGGGGACAACTGTATCCACAGGGGTATCGGGATTAAGAACTATTCCGCATTTGGCTTTCATACTGTGTATTTTGTTTATTATATTTTCAGGATTTCCTTCGGACTCAAGATGAAAGTAAATTTGTGAACAGCCTACGTTTATGTAGTCTGCAAGATATTTTTCGGGATTCTGTATCATTAAATGTGCATGAAGAGGAAGTGTGGTTAGTTTTCGTATTCCTTTAATAACAACTGGTCCAAAAGAGAGATTCGGCGCGAAAACGCCGTCTAAAATGTCAAGATGAACGGAATCTCCCCCCGCATCTTCTATGGTTTTTAAGACTTCTCCGAGGATAGAAAAATCTTCGGCGAGAATCGACACTGAAACGTGGACTTCTCTATTCATTTCTGTAAATTTCCATAGTTACGGTATCGCCGTCCGTTAAATCATGCGGATCCAGACATTGAACAATAAGGCTTTCTTTCTTGCCGAGCCCAAGTTCCTCAGGGGAAATTCCTTTTGAAAATGCGTTATAATATGGTATTATAGAAGCAAGCGAATGCATACAAACAGGAGTCTCGCTTTCAAGTTTATATCCATCCCTGATAACGAATTTATCTCCTATTCCATAAACGGGACATTTGCCACATATCCTTACTATTTTTACTGTTAAATCCATAGGATTATATTAGAAATTATTTGCGATATGTCAAGGCGCGGCATACTCCCGAAAATTAGCAACGAAGACACAGAGACACTGAGCAATAAATCCCGATTTGAATGTTCTTGATCGTTTAGGGTTTAGCGGTAAGCGGTGAGCGGTTAGCCGATAGCGGTTTATCTTTGTGAGCTTTGTGGTAAAAAATGGAGGAGAGTTGGTTTTTGTCCTTGACATATGAAGGTTTTTTTCTTATAATTATATCATATGAGAGAGTTTGAATGTAAGGGATGCGGAACTTCTATTTGTATTCCTTCTGACGAAACTAAAAAGCCGGTATGTCCGGAATGTCGTGGTGTCATGTTATTAATCGGAAACACAGGAGACCAAGCAGATCTTAAAGAATTTGTATGCTCAGAATGTGAAGAAGTATTCTTTATGAGAAAGGATAAACTCCCTTATAAGTGTCCTTTCTGTAACTATACTTTTTCCGTATCACCAAGGTTAAAGCAGCAAGAGAGGTTATAAAAAACCATAAAAAAGGAGGTTTTTTATGAGGATTGGTAAAGTATGTTTAATGGGAGCAATGCTTGGGCTTTTGTTAATGTTGGCTTCTTGCAGCGGCGGAGAGGTTTCCAGAGATGATACCGAGACGTTTCTTGCCGGTTTGACTACGATGTTTGCAGGTGCTATGATGGATGAGTCTACCCAGATTATTAATGATTTTCAAAGTAGCGCGCCTCCGGGACCGGATCTGGATGAATATACAGATATCTTGAGCTCAGCTTCCACTGCAAAGCTCAGAAATCCTGACCCCTATGGTCTCGATACGCTCTGTGGTACCTGGCATCTATATGCTATACAGGGATGGCAGCACATTGATCTGAATAATCCTGCGGATGCTATTTTGTTTGAATGGGAGTATGTCGATACCGCTATGAATCCGCATGACGCGTATGTTCTAATTGATTCACTTGCTTTTTATGAGGATTCTTTGCCTACAAGTTTATGGGCGGGCGTGGGAATGGACGATGACCTTATTGCCTGGTTAAAAATTGAGGCGGGATATCTTTCACTGGAAGAAGTGAATGAAGTGAGTTTAGTCTATGAGGTTGTCGGTCAATTACAGGTAGGGATTTCTATGTCCTCTGCTGCTGCTATCGACACGATTTTTGATGGTACCGTGAGTCTATGGGCAATTGATAGAACCAGTAATAATTATAGGGTTGACCTCGATATTACAGTGACGGATAATTATCCGGAGGAAATTGTGTTATCGGATTCGGATGGATGGAGAATGGCGGTTGAGATATCAGGCGTTGATGACACCGATGTCGTTGACTATGTTGAATATGAAAGACGAAGCATAAGCGGTGAAATAACAAAAGACGGTAACCATGCCGCGGATATTAGCGGTCACATCTGGGAACCTGACGACGGATACGAACACACCACCGAGATAGTCATTACTTTCTCGAATGGTGAGGTTGGAAATCTTGAGGATTACCTCGCTGAAGGTTACATGGAAGCTTTGGAATAACCGTTTGTATTCGATTGTATAAATTAAAGAGGCGGGATTATTCCCGCCTCTTTTTTATTTTAAAAACTATAAATTAAATATCAGAAATTAAAAAACAAAATAAAAAAAGACACAGAGCCCACACACAACCACACCGATAAATTTAACCACAGAG
>CAYRCN010000236.1:0-2625 GCA_964422805.1 uncultured bacterium
AATCTTTTCACATTTTAAGTTCTCGGGTTGTTTATACTAAGTTTACATTTTTGCTCGGGACAAAAGTGTAAAGTTAGGGGTGTGATTATTTGTTGCGGGGGAACTTTTTCTCCAATTCTTTAATTTTATCGAGGACTTCCTTGCAGAATAAGCGGGAGCGATTCCAGGTTTGCCCCTGTTTAAAACACTCTTCTTTTCCCTTCAACCACTTTTTCAGTTCTTTAATTATTTTTTGTTCGTTTGTCATGATGTTTTGTTTTTACTAAACCCTAAATTCCAAATCCTAAACCCTAAAAGCTATTTCCACAACCTTGTTGTCCCGGGATTGCTTCGGAGGCTGGCAAATAAATTATCCGAAATTATTACGTGGTCGTCGATTTCTATTCCCATTATTTTTCCGGCTTCGATTAGCCGTTCGGTCATTTTTGTATCGTCGTTACTCGGATTCGGGTCGCCTGAGGGATGATTATGAACCAAAATTATAGAAGCGGCTGAGTTCCGTATAGCCGGTCTAAAAATCTCTCTCGGATGCGCGAGACTGCTATCCAGAATACCAATAGATATATCATCTATACTAATAAGCTTTTTACGTGTAGTTAAAGACAATATTTTAAAATGTTCTTTCTTTTTATTTCCCATATCGTTTTTGAGCAACTCGAATACATCTTTCGGTGTTGTAATCTGATAATCATATTTATTATGCTTACTTAAAGCCTTCTCACCCAGTTTCAAAGCCGCCTTCAGCTTACATGCGGTCGCGAAACCGATTCCGTCAACTTCCTGCAATTCTTCTACTGACGCTTCCTTCATTTTCGCGAGATTACCGAACCTTGCAAGTAAGTTTTGAGAAACAGACAAAACACTCTTTCCTTTCCTGCCTTTTTCGACTACCAGTGCCAGAAGTTCCTGAATTGAAAGGTTATCAACCCCAACTTGTTTCAATCTTTCTCTTGGTCTATCCTCCTGCGGCAAATCGTGAAGAGTAAAATATTTATCACACATTAGTTAATTTCCTTGATAATAATAATAATTCGATAATTCAAAAATCAATATCAGACTCCTCTGTCACATTTTAAAAGCCAAATAATCATCTATACCACTAATCAAGATTTTTTCCTTTGTCTTGATTTTCGCAAATAAATCTTGCTGTTTTTCATTCATTTTTGATTGGTATTTAACTTCTATCAATTTATTCCCCACCCTGAAATCAATTTCTATACCATCCTCATAAATATAACAGGGATTATTATTTTTTATCTTTAAAAAAACAAGATTTTCAAAAATAGCGCCCTTATCCCTAAATCCGGTAATCGTGTTTCTTATTCCAACATCCGCGGCATATATTTTTTTGGGCGCCCTTAGCCTTTCATTTAATTTGCCGCATTTTTCCACAGGATAAACAAGAAAAGTGGTTGAGAAATAATTAAAAAAGCGTCTCGCGGTATCGACACTTATATCCATAACATTCGCGATTTTATTCAGACTCATTTTCTTCCCGCTTCTTTCCATAAGCATTTTGAAAAAATCTTTAATGACTTTAGTATCTTTTACCTTATGCACAGACACAATATCCTTATAAATTATGTCATCCAATAAAGAGTAAATATACGAAATATCACCAGTAAGAACAAATTCCGGCATCCCACCATAACGCATATAATCCTCAAAATATTTCTCGAGTAAATACTTCTCCGATTTCTTTACTTTAATACCCTTAAACAATAAAAATTCATCAAAATTAAGAGGCAACACTTCAATCATCCTCGATCTTCCCGTTAGATATGACTTTTTATCGACAATTGAAGCGGAAGACGAAGAGCCTGCAAATATTTTTATATTTTCAAGATCATAAAGATTTTTTAATTCACGAGAAAAATCATCCTTATATGTAATTTCATCCAGAAATAAAAAAATCTTTTCGGATCGTTTTAATTTATGTTCTTTCCTGTATTCTTCCAGAATTTCATGAATAGAACTATCGCTCAGATTATAAGAGTCGAGAGTCACATAAAGAATATTCTTAGGAGAGGTAACAGATAACAAATATTCTACCAGCATCCTGAACAGAGTAGTCTTCCCCACTCTCCTGAGCCCAACTACAAATACAATATCCTTTTTCTTAAGTTGCCCTTTTAGCAAATCCAGATAAAAAGTTCTTTCCACGAAATCAAAAGATAGAGTTTCTTCCCACCAGGGGTTTTGCCTGTATAATTCTTCAATAATATCCATATATAATCCTTAACGACAACATCGCATACAAACTCTATTTTCTATACGATACTATCATACACATTTACACACAAAAGTCAAGGGCTTTTTGTATTTTAGAGCCAGATTCCTAGTCCGGCGGCAAATAACTATTTCTAGAATTTGCAGCCATAATTCTCAACATTTAACATAATACATACTTTTATCATTGTCATTCAAATACCTACAAAAAATAAAATATCCCCAACATTTAACATTTCGCAATACCTTATTTAACAATTCTATCCTGCGGCAAATCGTGGAGGGGAAAATACTTATCACACATGATTTAATTTCCTTTTGTTTTTTGTTTATTTTTCGGATTTTTTTTAATTTGTCAAGTGGCTAGATTCGACCACAGATTCACGGATAGAAAAG
>CAYRCN010000237.1:0-2618 GCA_964422805.1 uncultured bacterium
GACTTTTTTGAAGTTTTTCAAGCTCCTGTTGGCGACGGTTGACTTCTTCTTTCCATTCATTAACCTTACTTTGAAACTCATCTTTAATTTCCTGTGCTCTCTGATACTTTGCTAAAATCTCTTGTGAATCGATATAACCAATCTTTTGCTCGGCAAAAAGCGGCAGAGCAAAAAAGACAAACAAAAGTTTAAAATTTACCTTCATCCTTCCTCCCTTTTCCTGATATAGTAATTCCTATACTTGCTATAAACTCACTATCTGTAAAATCGCCTGAATACCTTCTATTCTCAAACATTATAGAGAAAGGTAATTCGCTAATATCGAAGGTTACTCCTCCTAAAAACCTATTGGCACTAACCTCAAAGCCACTGCCCATAGAATATATTCTACCGTACCCTAACTTTAAAAACCCATAATTCAAACCGATTAATCCTTCTTTTTTATCAACAGAAAACATTATGCTTTTATTCTCGCTAAAGGCGTAATTAAGCCCAAAACGTAAAGGAGAATCAAGTTTAAACTCTTCCGCCTCTTCGTCTTCATATTGTTTTTCTATCTCCTGGTAGGGGCAAAAATAACCTCCCAGACTCAAATTTTTTATATTGAGATTAACGCCCAAACCCACCGAATAACCTCTAAAATAGGTGCTAACTGTATCATAAACATCATCATATTCCGGAAAATAAACCCACCAGATATCATCACTTTTCCCGTTCAGAAGATTAACGTCCATTCCTAACGAAAGAAACCCAAAAGATTTCGCCACATATCCCCCAAGACGATACAGTCCACCTTTTCTATTAAAGTAATTGGCATAAGTATAAACACTATCAGAAACAAAAGAATAAGCTGTCATATCACAATCATAGAGGATATTAAAAATTCCTCCCACGGTAAATCCTGAAAATACAGGGATATTAAAGGAAGCAGAAGAAAATGCCCCTGAGGTTTTTGTATAATCATCGGAAAAGAGCCGAAAATTAACGGAAAGACAGTCCTGCGTATCCGCAAGCGCCGGATTTACATAAACATTTCCCAACAAAGCAGGAGACTGCGAAAACCCATTACCACCGACCCATTCACCGGGTAAGCTATCCGAAAGATTAGGATTAAAAGATATAAGGAAAAGAATATTAAATAGTACCGTCATCTCGGAAACTCCACCCAGATAAAATGAGTTCCCATGTCTTCAATATCGCCAAGGGACGTAACACCAATTCCTCCCAACTCATCTTCTGCTCTAATTTGAATATGTAGAATACTGTCATGAGAAAGCTCTCTGAAATAATAGGCGAGATCGAATTTTAATGAATCACTTTCCGAATCCGCACTTCTTGTATATAAATAGTTCGAGCCAGCAGAAATAAACCCTACCCTAAAAGGCATATCATTTAAAACGCCAAAACACAAGTCGGCTTTTGCTATCGAATTCAAATCCTTTGGTAGCGAATCCCGAGGAATAAATATATGGGTTCTAATAGAAATTCCTCTTCCAACCAAAAAAGAATCGGCAAAAAGTGTATCTTGAAATGGATTCTTAACAATAAATGCGTCCTCAGTACACAGAATACTGGAAGGTGTTAAAGTATCATCCGATTCTATTTTCAATTTTGTTGAATCAGCTCTAAAGTCATAAAATCGGTTAGAATGAACGGCCAAACCATAACTTCCAATAGCATTAATAGTAGATTCATCAAGAGAAATAGAATTTCCCAAGAAAATCAGAGAATTAGTATCTGTAGCTGGAGAATCAACATGGACGGGATACATTGTAGCAACTTGTATAGGATTGGTAGTATCAAAAAGAGAACCTATATCGCTCCATTTATACACTGAATCCTCATACCACTGTTGCTCCAAAACAAATAAAGATAACTCACATGTAATAGTATCATTCGATACAAAACGCAAGAATAGACTATCGAAAGTTTCAGGAATAGAATCGAATTTTATTATTGAATAAGCATCAAAAATATCTTTTTTGCCGCAAAATAATGAATCCGAATCTCCGGTAGAAATAACTTCAACCCTGGTATAAATCGAATCAATCAGCAAAACTTTGCTAAAAACCGGCACGGGTTCAACAGTATATTGCTTCTTAGGCTCACATCCAATCGTCGCCGCTACGAGAACTATAACTATAATAAATTCAATTAATAAATATCTCTTCAAAATGTCGTACCTATCTGGAAATGAGGTTTCCATTGTCTATCACCTTCAAATTCATTCAAGTTATATCCAAAATCTATTCCAAGAGTACCGAGCATGGGAATCTCTACCCTGAAACCAACTCCTACGCCATAAAAAAGATCGAGCATATTAGCTTCCTTTAAATCTTCGAAACAGTTACCGGCATCCAGAAATACCATCCCGTATCCTTGATCTCCAAAATTTAACCTAAGCTCAAGGTTATTAAGGATGGCAAATTTACCCCCAACATATCTATGAGCTGGGTTCGGTATAACTGTCTCGTCATCGTAACCACGCAACCCCCAACTTCCAACACCGCCGAGTAAGAACCTCTGAAGCAAGGGAACTTCTTTTCCCGGCGGAGCATACGCATAACCTATCTTCGTTCTATTCATAATAACTAAATCCTCTGCCAGAACAGACTGGA
>CAYRCN010000238.1:0-2603 GCA_964422805.1 uncultured bacterium
TATAATTCGATGTAGAAATTTCGAGGATACCGGCACTGTCCATATTCCAGACACCGCAGTAGTAGGCAAAATTACCATCACTGGTAATCCTTAATTCATTATCACCTACGTTGGTAACCGGAATCATGTGGGTAACCTGATTGGTGGCAGTCGATATCACATACACAAGGGTATCGTACTGCCCCCAGTGGTTGACCCAGACTTCAGCACCATTCGGTGTAATGTCAAGCGACTGAGGATCTTCTAAGACCTGAATCTTTGTTAATAGATACCTTGGATAGTCGGCACCCGAAACTACAAAGGAATCCAGATCCGAGAAATCATTCATTCTACCATTCTCATCGAGCGCAAAGACCTGCCAGTAGTATTTGAGCTTATCAAGACCAGAGATGTTATAGGTGGTATCAGAAACCTCAACGGAAACCACCGGGGATTCAAAATCAGCAGTGGTATCAACTTCTACAGCATAACCAGACGCATCTTCAACTTTTGTCCAGAATAGTGATACAGGCAAGGAAACCTGTTCGCCGCCGGTTGGTTCAATAAGATTAAGTCCACTAATGCTGCCGCCACAGGAAGTAAAGAGCAGTAGCGCACCAAGAACTACTGAACAGAGTAACATAATTTTATGTTTAGTAATCATACGAAACCTCCTTTATGGTAATAGTTTTGTTTTTACTAAAAATCTCTAATTGTATCAACTTCTTATTGTTAAAAATACCTATGAATCTGATTTATGTCAAGGTTCTGGCCTTAAGAAGGATATGAAAGAATTATCGAACCGGTCGCAAAAACCAAAGATAAATATCTGCATTATGATAAGTAACGCCTTAAGATTGCCAATTATTTTTCGTGTGGTTTTTTAACGTAAATTAAAAAGAGTGGCTGGGATTTCATGTATTTATTGTGTTTCGCGGTCTAATTCTATTACAGGCTTTCTAAAAAACTTTTAATTCCAGCCATATATATCCCTTTGGAATCCGGAATACAAGAATTATGGAATCCTTTAATCTTAAGAAATTTCTTGGGTTCGCCTGCCATCTTAAATAACTTTTCCCCATGACGAAAAGGTATCAAATTATCATCTTCACTGTGTATGATTAATTTAGGAATTTTGATACCTTTTATCCTTTTTATGGATTCAAGCCGATTCGATATCATAAACTTCGGAAATTTAAAACCAAAGAAATCATAACTTAGATCTTGAGCAGAAGAAAAAGAACTATCAACTATTAAACCTTTAAAATCTTTGAATAAACTCGCAAGAAATATAGCAACAACACCTCCGAGAGACCTCCCAAAAAGAATAATTTCTTTATTTTCATAACCCCTACTCTTAAGATAATCGTAGGCACCTAAGGCATCATTATACAAACCTTCCTCAGAGGGCACTCCATTGCTCCTGCCAAAACCTTTATAATCGAAGATAAAAACATTATATCCAAGTGAATATAACTCTTGAATCATATCCAATCTTTGCGAAATATTACCAAAATTCCCGTGACAGAAAAGGATAACTTTATTAGAAGTTCCTTTAATAAACCAACCATTAAGCAGAACTTTATCGCGAGAGGAAAAATTTATGTCTTCAAATTCGATATTATAATTGTCAGGGAAAGCAACTAAATTATCTCTAGGTCGGTAAACTTTAGAATGTTCGTAATATTTAAGAGACAAATAAAGTAAAAAAACAAAAAATAAGAAAATAAAAAATATCATTTAATGAGTATAACAAACTCTTTACTTCTCGTCTTTGCTCACACCTTTACTATTACTTTCTTTTTTCTTTCCCGCATCACCACTACCCCGCTTTTTATAATCTGTGTGATAGAAACCCTCGCCTTTAAAAATAATACCCGCTCCTGTTCCAATCAATCTATGCAATTTTCCACCACAACGAGGACAAACCTTCAAGGGCTCATCTGTCATATTTTGGAACTCTTCGAATATATACTTACACTTTAGACATTCATACTCATATGTGGGCATTTAGCCTCCAATTTTAATAAAATATACCAACTAAAAAACCTCTTGTCAAGCCCAACCCCACCTACCCAGTTTCAACACAGAGGACACAGAGAAAAAAGAACACACAGAGAACACAGAGATTTTTTGTTGTTTTACTAAAACCTAAGACCAAAGACCTAAAACCTGATTTCTCACACAAAGACACAGAGACCACAAAGGAACAACAAAAATATTTATGCTGTTTATAATTCAACCACTCACCAAAACAAAAAGGAACAACAAATCACACGAATAGCATAAATAATTTTTTTACCTCCTAACCTCTCAACCTTCTAACATCCTAACAATAAGTTGGCCACGGATAAACACTGATTTTTTAAGTTGTTTTATTTTTCGACTAATGACTAGTGACTGATGACTAAATTACTCACACAAAGAGCGTTAATACACAAAGCAAAACAAAATATATTTTTTTTACAAAGACTTATTCTGTCCTTCGTGCCTTTGTGACTTCGTGGCTAATTCTTACTATTTTTATTAAAAATAAAAAAATCGAATTTTAACAAATTTTTATTAATATTAAAAAAAACCCTTGACAGATAGCCAAAAATACTTAAAATACTTATGAAACAATA
>CAYRCN010000239.1:0-2569 GCA_964422805.1 uncultured bacterium
CTTTGTGTGAGTAAATTAGTCATAAGTCACTTGTCATTGGTCATTAGTCAAAAAAACAAAGCAACTTAAAAAATCAGTGTTTATCCGTGCTCATCCGTGGCAATTAGGGAGGTTGGGTCGGGATTCTGGCTCCCGGCTTCTGTATTCTGATTTCTGTGTCCTCTGTGGTTCATTTTTTTGGGGGGTTGCGGAAATTCTTTTACGCATTATTAAATCAATTATGAGTGACTATAAAGATGGAATGAGAGATTATTGGAACGAGCGTTTTGCCGTTGAATGTGAAATTTGGGGTGTCGAGCCGAGTAAAACTGCTCACTATGCCATTAAATTATTCAAGAGTCTTAACGTGAAATCGGTAATAATCCCGGGATCGGGATATGGAAGGAATACAAGCCTATTTGGAAAAGCAGGATTTAAGGTTATCGGAGTGGAAATATCTGATAACGCAATTAAAGAGGCGAGAAAATTTGATACGAAAACTAAATTTTATCGTAGAACGGCACTTGAAATAGATTCAATCAACGGAAAATTTGACGCTGTTTACTGTTTTAATTTGCTTCATCTTTTCAAAGAAAAAGAAAGATTACTGTTTATAGAAAAATGCAATAACATATTAAATAATGACGGATTTGCTTTTTTTGTGGTATTTTCGTACAAGGAAGAGAGTTTTGGCAAGGGCAGGCAAGTTGAGAAAGATACTTTTGAAAGTAAACCTGGAAGGATAGCTCATTATTTTACCCGGCAAGACTTATTGGAACATTTTAATAATTTTGACGTTATTGAGATAGGGGAGATGAACGAAGAGGAAAATCACGGTGAAGCGGGAAACCATATTCATCATTTAAGGTATGTCTTTTGTTCAAAGCGAGATTACTAATTTTTTGAGAGCGAAGGACCGGTACTTTAACGCTGCTGCTAAGGGCCCCCGATAAGTTTTTTAATTTCTTTTAATAAGTCTTTAGCTTCGATAGGTTTTTCCATAAAGACGTTTACGGGCATATATTCCATATCTTTTTCCTGTCCAAGGTGAAATTTAGCCATCTCTGAATCCTGGTTTACCGCGGTTATCATGATAATGGGTATTTTCTTTAATTTATCGTCAGATCTGATTTTCTCGCTTACCCATATTCCGTCGGTCTTTGTTTTCATCATAATATCCAGCAGTATAATGTCGGGGGTTTTCTCTTTGACCTTTTTGAATGCTTCTTCACCGTTCCTGGCAGTTCGGGTTTCATAACCATTGCCCTGCATTATTATTTCCATTGTTTCTACAAAATCAGGGTCATCATCCACAATAAGTATTTCTTTTGGCATTATTTCTCCTTTTTTTGAATTACGGGAAAGCTCACTTCTACTGTGGTTCCTTTATTTAAATTACTTTTCACTTTTATGGTTCCACCATGAGCATTGATTATTCTTTTGACAAGAGAAAGTCCGAGCCCCATGCCTTCCTTTTTGTGTTCGGGACGCGCGTTTTCACCGCGGAAGAAGATATCGAATATCATTGGTAGTTCTTTTTTCCTTATACCTATACCCTGGTCTTTTACTCGAAGCAGGAAGGTGTTATTGTCTTTTTTACTCGTTACCTTTACCTTGTTTCCCTGATTACTATATTTAATTGCATTGTGTATTATATTTATGAAAGCTCTTCTTAAGAGTTCCGGATTTCCGTATATTGGAGGGATACTGTCGGAGAGATTCCAGTCTATTTTAATATTGTTTTCTGAAGCAAATGCATCCATTTCTTCGGTCAGGGAGGAGAGTAATTTTCCCGTATCAATCTTTTCTATTTCGATTTCACCTGTTCCTTCTTCGAGGTGAGAGAACATTAAAAGGTCGTTTAAAAGTTTTATGACGTCATTAATCCTGACTTTTGCTCTATTGAGAAGTTCTTTTTGTCTTTTAACATTTTTTTCAAGGTAACCATCCAGTATTACATTTATAATATTATAAACTGAAGCCAGTGGAGCTTTTAATTCATGAGATACTTCATAAGTAAATCTGGTTTTTGCTTTTGTGAGTTGGACAGTTTTGGCGTAATGTTCGCTGCACGCTCTCTTAGCTTCCTCGGAATGTTCTCTAATGTCTTTCAGGTTTTCGATTAGCGTGGTTATGTTGGCTTCCAGGTTTCCATGCCAACCCCGGATCCTGTCCAGGTGACATTCCGGGTCATTAATGTTACATATTTTAGGTTCCATATCATTGTCCCCTTTTAATATTAAGTAAATTAATAAAAAATGCAAGCATGGCTGGCAAAGCCGCTCCCCCCCGTCCCAAAAATACATTCTCACACAAAGATCACAAAGTACACAAAGCCACACCACACACAACCTTGTTAAATTTTGTTTCTTAAAAATACCCCAAAACACTCAAAAATTTAGAGAAGCCTTATGTAAAATCAAACAAAATCTTTTCGTTTTTTGCGTGCTTTGCGGTTTGAAAAAATAATAAGTTAACTTATTAGTGTTTGGGTAGTAGAAACGCGTTAAGCTGGCGTTACTCACCGGGACACAAAATGTGATTTTTTTCACAACTTGACAAACTTCAAAATTGTTGTTATTAAACTTTG
>CAYRCN010000240.1:0-2569 GCA_964422805.1 uncultured bacterium
TATATTATTGAATATAATTGAATAAAAATTCATTTTAATGCAAAAAGGGGAGGAAGGCAGAAAATGAGTGGAATCGTTGGTATTGTTACAAAAAAAGATTGCAAAGAAGACCTTTTTTATGCGACCGATTATCATTCGCATCTCGGAACTTCATTCGGAGGGCTGGCGATATTCGACGGCAATAAAATTCATAAAAAAATTCACACCATAGAAAAAGCGCAATTCAAGACAAGATTCGGCGAGGATATCGATTATACTGTTATGGAGGGCCACTCCGGTATTGGAGTAATAAGCGACAGGGACACGCAGCCTCTTATTCTCAGGTTGAAATTCGGAGAATACTCCATTTGCGGTACAGGTTTTATTAACAATCAAATCGAGCTCGCAGACGAACTCATATCTGAAGGTGCAATATTCTCCGAAATGGCAAACGGCTGTCCGAATCAAATAGAGCTGGTCGCAAAACTGATTAACAAAGGGGATAATCTACTCAGCGGAATAGAATATATGCATTCTCGAATAGACGGTTCTATGTCATTACTTCTTCTGGGTAAAGAGGGATTGTTCGCGGCAAGGGATAAATACGGAAGAACACCTCTCGTTTTAGGAGAAAAAGAAGGAGCTAAAATCGTGGTCTCGGAAACCTGCTCATTTAAAAACTTAGGCTTTAACACAAAGAAATTTCTTGGACCCGGAGAAATACTACTTCTAAATGAAAACAAGACAGAAGTATTGAAAGAGGCTGAAAAAGATCTGCGTTTATGCACTTTCTTGTATGTATACACGGGGTTTCCTGCTTCTGAATATGAAGGTAAAAATGTGGAAGAGTTTAGGGAAGATTCCGGGAGACTTATGGCAAAAAATGATCGGTTAGAAGCCGACCTGGTAACCGGAGTAGCCGACTCCGGTACGGCTTACGCTTTTGGATACTCTTTCGAGTCGGGAATACCCGTAAAAACTCCGTTATTAAAATACACTCCCGGCTGGGCAAGAAGTTATGTGCCACCAAGTCAGGAGAGAAGAGATCTGGTTGCCCTGATGAAGCAGGTAACGGCAGATGTGCTGTTAAAAGACCAAAGGCTTATAATAACAGAAGATTCGATTGTAAGAGGAACCCAATTAAAAAACTATCTGCTTGTTAAACTCTGGAACGCAGGCACAAAAGAAATACATGTAAGACCTGCATGCCCCGCGCTTATGTTTCCCTGTAAATATCTCTTTTCCACGAGAAAGATAGATGAATTATTCGCGAGAAGAATGATAAAAAAAATACACGGAAAACATATCGAAGATTTAGACCCTTATCTTGACCCTGATTCAAAAGAATATTCTAGGATGATAAAAGAAATGGAAAAAGACCTTAACGCAACCTCTTTAAAATATCAACGTTTGGAAGATATGATAAAAGCAACAGGGCTTGGGGAAGAAAATCTGTGTACTTACTGCTGGACCGGGAAAGAAGATTAGGCTAAAGTTTCCTTAATGGCTTTTAATAGTTTTAAAACGTCGTACGGTTTTCCCAAAAATCTGAATTTCTTTTGAGCAATATGCGACAATTCAGCTTTTTCATCTATATAGCCACTGCTCAGAAGAATCTTAATATTTTCGTCTTTAGCGATAATTTCCTCGGCGAATTCCAAACCACTTCCATCGGCTAATACAACATCACTGAAAATCATTTTTATCTCATCCTTGTTTTTTTTAAAAATTTCTCTGGCTTCCTCGATGTTCTCTGTTTCCAGCACCGAATAGCCATTCCCTTTTAAAACTCTAACAATAAAGTTTCGAGTAATTCTTTCATCTTCTACGACAAGTATCAATTCTCCATTACCCTGCAGCCCCGACATTTCGATGGTTTCTTTACCCTTTGCCGCTGCCTCTTCACAACTTAAGGGTAAGTAGACTCTAAAAGTTGTTCCCTTCTTGGGAACACTTTCCACATTTATCCATCCATTAAGTTTTTTTATTATCTCGTTAACAACCGATAAGCCAAGTCCGGTACCGGTTTTTTTAGTGGTATAGAAGGGATCGAATATTTTTGGAATACTTTTCTTCTCCATTCCAACACCTGTATCAATAACCGATAAACATGCGAAATCTCCGGCATAAGAACAAGGTATCTTATGTTTTTCTTTATCGTCGATAGTAACTTTCTCGGTCTTTACTGTCAATTTGCCGCCCCTGAGCATTGCATCCCGAGCATTCACAATTAAATTCAAAATAATTTGCTCTAATTGAGTAGAATCTATCTTTACATTCAATTCTTTTTCTTCCATATCCCTTGAAAATTTAATATCCTCTCCAATTAAACGGTCAATCATACCTTCAATTTCGGATACTACTGAATTCAATTCAAGCACTTCAAGTTTAACCGGTTTCTTTCGACTGAACGCGAGAAGCTGTCCGGTAAGTCCGGCCGCCTGATTCGCCGCCCGGAGGATTTCTTCCATCATTTCTCTTCTTGGGTCTTCCTCCGCTATTTCGTCGTAGAGAAGATGTCCGTAACCGATTATCGCCGTCAAAAGGTTATTGAAATCATGCGCTATGCCGCCGGCAAGCCTTCCTACAG
>CAYRCN010000241.1:0-2567 GCA_964422805.1 uncultured bacterium
TTAAACAATCGTCACCATTAAGGTGTCCGTACGTATCGTTATAAGCTTTGAAACAATCAATGTCGATCATTATGACCGAGAGAAATCCTTTTACCCTGATTGAATTTTTCCATTCTCTTGCGAAAAACTCGTCAAAATAACGGCGGTTGGGAACGTTGGTTAGTCCATCCAGATAGGACATTCGTGTCAATTTTTTATTTGCTGCATCTAACTGTTCGGCCATTTCAGTTAATTCTCGCTCTCTCTCTTTTCTGCTGTCTATTTCCCGCTTCAATCTTAACGCAGAATGGACCCTGGCTAGAAGTTCTGTAACGTTTATCGGTTTTGTTATGTAGTCAACAGCTCCTGCCTGAAAGGCAGACTGCAGATGATCGGTTTCTTTTTTAGCGGTTACCATTATTATCGGGATATCTTTAAGCTCTTCGTTTTTCTTTATTTTAAGGCAGGCTTCCAAACCATCAACACCCGGCATCATTATATCCATCAGGATAAGATCTATATCTTTTTTCTTTCTTTTGCTCTTAAGCCCCATGAGCTCAAACGCCTTAGCCGCAGAATCGGCAAGGATTATATTCTTGTAACCTTTTTCGTTCAAAATTGCTTTAAGCACCAAAAGCTGGTCTTCTGAATCGTCAACGATAAGAATATTCATTTAAGATCCTTATTTATATATATTAGGATAGCTATTTTTTTTTAAAAGTAAAGGGGTTTTCTATAAAATTAAAAATAAAAATACATTTAGCTCTTTGTGCCTTGGGGACTTAATGGCTGATTTTTGTTGTGTTGTATACAAAATTCAATACTTGACTTTTACAAGAAAAAGACCCTGAGGAGGGGCAACGGGAGGCCTCCTTTTCATGCCGGAAAGAACTTTTTTTGTCTCGGAGGGTTTTAAGTCGCCTTTACCAACGGCAAGTAAAAGCCCTACAATACCTCTGACCATCCTGCGAAGAAAGCGATTGGCTTCTACATCAATAAAAATGCTGTTTTTATCCTCAGAAATTTTTATCTTGGAAAGATAACAAATTCCTCTGTCTTTCGTTGCAAGATTCGTAAAAACCTTTTCTCCTATAAGCTCTTTTTTTGCTTTTTTCATGTTGCTTATATTAAGTTCCCCGTCGATTTGAAAAAAATACCTTTTATTAAATACCGATTTCTCTTTGGCAATCTGATATCGGTATATCCTCAGAGTTGCAGAAAATCTCGCGTTAAAATCTTCCGGAACCTTCTTGCATTCCTTTACAAAAATATCGTGGGAAATGTTCCCGTTAATTGCGTTTCTTAATTCTTCAGGAGGGATTTTTTTTGGCGCCGCAAAAGATGCGACCTGTCCTAGTGCGTGAACTCCGGTGTCTGTTCTGCCCGAACCGGTTACTCTGATTCTTCTGTTAAAGATTATCCTGAGCGCTTTTTCCAGTTCGCCCTGGACAGTTCTCTTCCCGGGCTGAACTTGCCAACCTGAGAAATCAGTACCATCATATTCTACAATTATTTTTATATTTTGCATATTTCACCTACTTTTAACCACAAGATTTCACAGATTAACACAAGATTACCCAACATCCCCAAAAGTCTTGTTTTTTTAACTCGAAACGTGAAACTCGTAACCCGAAACAGAAAAGGTTCATATAGGCTCTTTCTATAATAATCGCATATGCTACATTTGCAATTCTTTTTTTAAAAAATTATAGACATTCGATGACTCTTAAGCAACAAAAAATAGTGTTTTTTATCTGTAACCTTGACATCAAATTGAAAATTCCGTATAATTGAGTAAAATTAAGGAGGGTTTATTATGGGTAAGAGAATTACTATTGCTACAATATTTGGTCTAACCTGTGGAGTTATTTGCGTGATGTTGGCCACCTCTAATGCACCGCTACCCTGGGCCATAAAGCTACAGATTCTGGCAAGCCGAACTTTAATCGGATTTGCCATAGGGATTAGTGCGTTGAAAATTAAGTGGTGGCTTCACGGTCCCCTTATGGGTTTAATTTTTAGTTTGCCCATGGCTTTTTCAGGTATGATGGCCGTTGGTTACTCTCCCGTCTGGATGGTCTCTGCAACTATAATTATGGGGATTATCTACGGTCTTATAATAGAACTCTTCACCACTGTAGTTTTCAAAGCTAAAGCTTAATATAGTAGGGCTAAATTTTTATAATAAAAGGAGGCCAAATGAAAAGGCTAATTTTGCTTCTTTTGATAATTCTTTTATCAATTGGTTGTTCGTCTTCTAACGTTAAATATACAAAAATTGATGAATCATACATAGAAAGCCCCAAGGCTGCAGATGCTGAGATTTTGTTAACTCAGGATAAGATAGAAAGACCTCATCGGGTTATCGGTATAATCGAAGCAAATCTCGGGAAAGACGCAAGAAGGGTCGAGTTAAATGCGTTGATGGTTAAGAAAGCTCGTGAAATTGGGGCTGACGGAATTATGCTTGTTGAATATGATATAGATCCGACTGTTTACGTGACGAACCATCATAATGTTGTCGGGAAAGGGCCCTGGAAACATCACGTGGTAAGTAGAACAAGACACGTTAAGATCGATAAAACCGC
>CAYRCN010000242.1:0-2556 GCA_964422805.1 uncultured bacterium
CTCCTGAAAGAGTTTAAAAGAAGAGATATAGACAAAATAGAAGATTTCCAAAAAAGCTATGCCAGAAATATAAACTATATAACGGATGAAGGAAAAATCGTGGGCATAGGCAGACTAAACGATAATATGATTTACGAAATACAAATTTTGGAATACAAAGACGGAAAATTAACTTCGAGGGTAGATGCGGGGAAGGGAGAGTGGAAAGACTCTGTCTGGATATTATCTGATGTTTATATTAGAAATTTTGTTGATGAGTTAGTCATGCTTGAATTCAAAGAAGAAGAAATCATCAAAGACTTCAAAACTTCCCCCGGCGAACTAACTAAGAGTAAATATGACCCCATAAATCTCCCTTTTACGGACCTCCTGCGTTATATTAAAAAACTGGACAGAAGCGGGCAAAAATCGAATTCCGAAAGGATTGAATTGCTTGAAAGAATCTCATATCCTTTTATCAGTGCCATCATTCTTCTTTTTGGTTGTCCTCTTGCCCTTGAAGTCAAAAGAAGAGGGCTGCTTTTTGGGTTCGGGCTCGGCACTCTTTCTGCTTTTACCTTCTGGGGTATAATTCAACTTTTTAAAGAACTCGGAATAAAGGGAAATTTACCGCCTTCACTCTCGATTTTAATTCCGGATGTACTTTTCCTTACCATAGGCATATATTTTATGTCTAAAAAAGAACATTCGTAAATTATCAGCTGAGGAGGAAAAAGATAAAAAGCTATAAAAAAGAATTATGGTTCAATACACCCAACAGAGTAGACCTTATAAATATTACACCCCAGGTAGATGAAGCTTTAAAAGAGAGCGGAATAAAAGAAGGATTATGTCTCGTTAATGCCATGCATATTACGGCAAGTGTTTTTATAAACGATGACGAGACCGGACTGCATGAGGATTATAAAAAATGGCTCGAAGAAAAAGTTCCCTATGGCCCTGCCTGTTATAAGCATAATACTTATGAGGATAACGCGGATGCCCATATCAAGCGTCAGATTATGGGTAGAGAGGTTGTCGTGGCGGTTACCGACGGACAGTTAGACTTCGGCCCCTGGGAGCAAATATTTTACGGCGAATTCGACGGAAGAAGAAAGAAAAGGGTAATGATTAAGATAATCGGGGAGTAAATACAACAAAAAGAGTCATCAGTCACCAGTCTCTAGTCACGAGTCAAAACAAAACCCAACCTAAAACCCAAGAAAGCAACAACAAATCACACAAATAGCACGAATTATTTAGATTTTGCCAAATCCTAACCCCTAAATCCTAAATCCTTAAATATGACTCGGTGTTTCGCACCGCCCCTTGACTTATCGGTAAAAAAACCCTATCCTCTAAATAAGGACTAGATATGGTTATATTAAAAAGAATTTCTATACTGTTTTTAATTTTTAATATATGTTTGTTCGCAAAAACGGACGGAACCACAGGGCTTCCCCTCGGCGGTATCGGTACGGGAGCCGTTAAATATAATGCGGGAAGTGGAACATTTACCTCGAGTTTTCGAACCCCCACACGTAACGGAGGCTATCAAACCTTATCCGAAACACGATTTCAAATATTCATACAGAGAGGAGATTCAATATTAACTGACGATTTATTAACCGCTTTACAAAACGGCGGAAGAGTTGACGATGACGCGATTTTCCCCCTGCACCGGGTGAATTTCGGCGAGTTAAATGATATAGCAGTGGAATTGACAGCTTATATGCCCTACTACCCCACCTCCGTTCCAATGATGTGTCACCCCTGTGCGATGTTCGAATTCGAGGTCGATAATTTAGAAAGCAGCGCGGTCGAGTGCGCCCTTGCTTTTCAAATCAGTACACCCGTTACTCCAACAGCCATCGCAGATACAGGGTTTACGGCAAATGGTACATCCCTGGAACTCTGCCTCCTGGGCGACTTTCCCGACGGAACCGGTGATTTAAGTTACGGAAACGATGATGGGTTCTTTACCGACGGACTGTGCGATAACAACCTATCAGGCACGACAAACCGCCTTGCGCTAAGAGTTTCTTTAGCATCAGAAGAAACAAGAAGAGTGCGTTTTGTTCTATCGTGGTATAGAGTGGACGATGAGGAACACTATCAATATACCAATATCTGGGATAATGCTAAAGAGGTGTCTGTTTCAGCTCTAAGTAATTTTGATTCTTTTCAAGATAAATCGGATGAACTGGTAAGTCGCATGCGAAATTCCAATCTTCCGGAATGGCTCGTAGATCAGACTCTAAACTCGACAGTAAATCTTGTCAATAACAGTGTTTTTTTCCAGGACGGTCGTTATTGCCACACAGAAGGGCAATGGCATCCGGAGGGCACCATGGACCAGATGTGGCATACAAGACAAATATATACAATGATTAATCCTGAGCTTGCGTGGCAGGAATTAGAGTGGTGGGCTCGGACTCAACATGTCGATAATTATACCGGGCAAATCCATCATGACTTCGGAACCTTTTTTGATTATGTAGGATGGGACTCTACCGAACATGCCGATTACCGGGATATACAGAGGTGGGTTGATTTGAATTGCGGATTTATTATTTC
>CAYRCN010000243.1:0-2553 GCA_964422805.1 uncultured bacterium
CCGATTTTGACCCACTGGTGAACGGGTACAAAGGCAGATATATATGCGAAATCCTCAACTTCTACGTAGCCTCCGAGCGTTGCTCCATTTACAAGCAGAACATTATTCCCTATCTTACAGTTATGAGCTACATGAGAATATGCCATAAGGTAATTGTTGTTTCCGATTTTTGTCTCTGTTTTATCTCCGACCGGAAGATGTATTGTCGTAAATTCCCGGATTACGTTAGAATCCCCTATAATGACTTTCCCCAGATTGTTCTTATAGCTCTTATCCTGTGGTGTATCTCCTATTACTGCGTAAGGATGTATTTCGTTGTTTTTCCCGATACGAACGCCGTTCTTAATGATTACGCCTCTAGCTATTGTTGTGCCGCTTCCTATTACGACATCCTTTTCGATTAAACAACCCACCTCGATATGAACGTCTTTGGCAATCTTTGCTTCAGGGTGGATTTCCTTTTGCATTATGCTCCCTTTCTTTCTACAATAGCTGCCGCGAATGAACCCTCAGCAACAACATCTCCTTTCACAAAAGATTTCCCCTCCAATTTACAAAAATTGGACCTAAATCCAGTAAGCTTTACCTTATGTTCAAGAACGTCCCCCGGACGAACAGGTTTTCTGAACTTTGCTTTATTTATTGAGGTAAAATAAACATTTGCCTTCGCGGGGTCTTTAAGTTTATTAAAAAGCAAAAACCCACCAGCCTGAACCATCGACTCTATTATCAGAACCGCAGGCATTATAGGGTCTCCGGGAAAATGTCCCATAAAAAAAGGCTCGTTATAAGTTACGTTTTTTATGCCGACAATTTCATCTTCACTTATTATTGTTACTTTATCGATTAACAGAAAAGGATACCTGTGAGGCATGATTTCAAGTATTTTTTCAATATTGAATTCCATTCTCGCTCCTTTTTATTTCCTTTATTAATTGAAAATGTAATAAATGTCCGCCTCTGAAAACGAAATATCGTCCGATAGGAATTGGATTAAACAGATAAAGTTCACCAATAAAATCCATTATTTTGTGTCTTACAGCTTCGTCGGGAAAACGCATCTCATTTAATATTCCATTATCAGTATAGATTAGTGTGTTATCTTCAGAGGCTCCAAGGGCAAATCCTCTTTTATTCAGTTCTTCTTTCCATGAAAGCAAACCATAGGTTCTACACTTCGCAATCTCTTTAAAATCACACTTCCCGTTAAAAATATATTCCTGATAGTGAAGTAACGGGTGGTCATAAGAAATAATATAATGTATTTCGAGTTTTTTAGCCGGCGAGCAGGAAGCAAAACATCCTTTGTCTTCGACAATTATATTCCTTTTTATATATCTTTCCCTTTTTTTGCTCTTTAATTCTTTCGTGCCGGTTTCTTCGATTTTGGAGATAAAAGGGTAGGCGCTGCCGTCGAGGGCTGGTATTTCATCACCCTCGACTACCACTCTAAGGTGATCTATCTTACAGGCATAAAGAGCGCCCATGAGATGCTCCACGGTTCTTATATCTTCACCTTTTTCTGAAAGAGTAATTTCACGATCGCAATATTTTACATTATCCAGTACAGCCGGTATTACTTCTCCATTCTTTACAAATCTTATTCCGTCGTTTTCCTCAGGCCAAAGTATTATTCTTGATTTTTTCCCTGTGTGGACTCCAATACCGGCAAACTCTACATTCTTTTTTATAGTTCTCTCTTTCATTTTACAAACTTCTTGATTCTATCCTTTAGACTCTTTTTATCCATACCGATTGATTCAAAGAGCTTATCCTTTTCACCGTGTTCGATAAAACGGTCAGGAATACCTATTCGAAGAACATCTCTTTTGATAGATTCTCTGTTAAGAAGTTCCAAAACCGCGCTACCAAAACCTCCGCTAACAGTGTTTATTTCAACAGTTACTATTTTATTACTCTTTGCCGAAAAACGCAGAATTGTTTCTTCATCTAAAGGTTTCACAAACCTTGCATCAATTACTGTCGGATTAATAATCCCTAATTCTTGAACGACTTCAAGAATTTCATAGGCTATTGGTCCCACAGTTAGTATAAGAAGATCTTTCCCTTTTTTCAAGATTTCTGCCTTCCCTATAGGAATAGCTTCTATCTTTGTGGGCTTTTTTATTCCAATAGACTGACCTCTCGGGTAGCGTATAGCCGTCGGTCCATCGGTGTTAAGAAGAGCTGTTTTAAACATTTTCTTTAGTTCTACTTCATCTCTCGGAGCCATTATCAACATATTCGGGATTATTCTTAGATATGACAGATCGAAAACTCCGTGATGTGTAGATCCGTCTCCCGGTGTGAATCCTGCCCTATCCAAACAAAAAATGACAGGCAATTTCTGCAGTGCTATATCGTGTATAATCTGGTCATATGATCTCTGGAGAAAAGTCGAGTATATTGCGCATACCGGACGTAAACCTTCTGCGGCAAGCGCACCGGCAAAAGTAACCGCGTGCTGTTCTGCTATACCGACATCAAAAAATCTTTCGGGAAATCTCTCTTTGAAAGCTGCTAACCCGGTACCTTCAGTCATAGCTGCAGTTA
>CAYRCN010000244.1:0-2536 GCA_964422805.1 uncultured bacterium
AGTTATCAAGAGCTGAAGGATTTCCTTCTTCTATCTTAATAACCGGACCGGACGCCGGTTCGGGAAAATCAATGATTGCCATAAATCTTGCTCTTTCATTCGTATCTTCCGGGAAGAAGGTTCTTCTGGTAGATACGGATCTCAGAAGACCCGCAATAGAAAAATATCTTAAAATAAAGAAAGAAAAGGGTCTTACTGAGTTACTGGTAAACGAAGGACAAGGAATCCAGCCGCTTTCTATTGATGGTTTAAGAGTGATTCCCTCGGGCAAGCTACCTCCCAATCCGTCGGAATTACTGGATTCCGACAGGATGAAACAACTTCTTAATCAGTGGAAAAAAGAATATGATATAGTTCTTCTCGATTCTCCGCCCTTAATGACAGTAAGTGACAGTAGAATTTTAGCGTCCGAAGTCGAAGAGACATTACTCGTTGCGTCTTATGGAGAGACAAATCGGCATATGATTGCTCAGACTTCAGAGCTTTTGAAACAACTTTCAATTAAAGCACTCGGGTATATACTTAATAAGGTCGATATCCATAAAGAGTACGGTTATTATGGATATTATTACGGATATTACTATTACAGTAAACCGGGTAAAAAAGAAGACTAGCAGCTTTTATCTCTCCCTATACAGTAGTATTCGAATCCCGATTCTTTTACCCTTGCCGGGTCATAGATGTTTCTACCATCAAAGATTATCTTTTTGTTCATTAGCTGAGAAATTTTTTCAAAATCAGGGTTTCTAAACTCATTCCATTCTGTAAGAATGACAAGAGCTTCCGTGCCACGAAGACAATCATAAGGCGTATCACCATATTCGATCTTGTCTTTGAAGAGTTCCCTGGCGTTCTCTAAAGCTTTCGGATCGTACGCTTTTATATTAACACCCTTGGATAGAAGAAGATTTATCGTCACGATAGAGGCAGCCTCTCTCATATCGTCTGTTTGAGGTTTAAAAGAAAGACCCCAAATAGCTATTTTTATTCCTTTTAGTTGGCTAAATCTTTCCTCTATTTTTTCAAATATTAACTTTTTCTGAGCTTGGTTTACCAAGTCCACACTTTCGCAGATTTTCATTGGAAGCCCATATTTCTTACCTTTTTGGATTAGTCCTTTAACATCCTTTGGAAAGCATGAACCTCCGTAACCAATTCCCGGGAACAGAAATTTCGAACCGATTCTCGGATCCTTTCCCATACCTATTCTAACCTCTTCAACGTCGGCGCCCACCTTATCGCATAGATTTGCAATCTCGTTCATAAAAGAGATCCTGCACGCAAGCATTGTGTTACTTGCATATTTGGCCATCTCGGCGCTTTCTATTTTCATGACAAGAATGGGATTCCCGGTTCTTACAAAGGGTTCATATAGATCTTTTATTTTTTCGGCCACTTGCGAACTACCAGTTCCTATGATTATTCTATCAGGCTTCATAAAGTCTTGAACGGCCGTACCTTCTTTTAAGAATTCAGGATTAGAAATAACGTCAAATTTAGCTTTGGTTTTATTCTTTATTATTTTTTCGACTTTTCTGGCTGTTCCTACAGGTACTGTACTTTTGTTAACTATAATCTTGTATTCATTTTCCATAGCTTCTCCAATTTCTTCAGCTACGGCAAAAACATAAGACAAATCCACTGTTCCGCCGTCTTCTTCGGGTGTGCCAACTGCTATATATATAATTTCAGAATTCGATACGGCATCCTTAACTGATGTGGTAAAAGACAGGCGGTTTTCTTTTCGATTTCTTCTGACCAGTTCTTCCAGTCCCGGTTCATAAATCGGGATTATATTATTCTCCAATTTTTTTATTTTTTCTTTATCTTTATCTACACAAATGACTTTATTCCCAGTTTCAGCAAGACCTGTTCCAACAACCAGTCCTACGTAACCAGTACCTATGACACAAATCCTCATATCTTTCCTCCCTTGTTAAGCCAGAATAAAATAACTATAATGAAAAATACAATTATGTCAAGAATTTAAAAAGAATTAAGAAAGTGAGGAGACAGAATATAGAATCCACTCCGCCCCACAAAAGAGAAACAACAAATCACACAAATAGCACAAATATGTTTTTAGCTTTTGAGATGAGGGGGAGGGATAATTTTGCATTTTACTTTGTCATTTTGCTTTTTACTTTTTAATATTTAATTTATACTCAGACTGGGTTTTCATTGCTTCTTTTTTTGATTAAAGGTTAAGGAATAGAGACTGAAGACTTGCCTGAAAGTAACGCCTCTTGACTTGAACAAATTACTTGTTATACTAATGACACAAAATCCAGAAGAGAAGGGGAGGAAAATTGGAAGAAAAAGTCAAAAAAGTTTTAGCCAATGACATAAAGCCATACCTTAAAAGTCACGGAGGAGACGTAAAATTGTTAAGTGTATCTGATGACGGAACTGTAAAACTAAAACTTACAGGTGCCTGTGGCGGATGTCCAATGGCTCAAATGACATTAAAGGGTTTTGTTGAAAAAGCCTTAAAAGCCAAAATTCCTGAAGTAAAAAAGGTCATAACTTAACCCGC
>CAYRCN010000245.1:0-2535 GCA_964422805.1 uncultured bacterium
TTTCACCTTTTGCCATATTTTCACTCAACTCGCTCTTTATCTCATCAGAATGCTTTCCGACTATTATAAGAGTAATAAGCCGCATTTCTTGCGGTATATTAAGTATTTCTTTTGCTTTATCTTCATCGTATCCGGCAATCGGATGAGCCACAAGCCCAAGTTCTGTAGCTCTCAATATCATCATCCCCACTGCCATACCACTATCAAAAAGGAAGTACTTTCTTTTTCCTACTATACAATCGAGTTCTTCATTGCTGAATACGGCTATTATCATGGATGCATTATACGCCCACTTATTGCCTTCTGATAGGGCTCCACGCATTTCCAATAATTTATCCTTATCACGTACAAAAACAAAATTCCAGGGCTGCTTGTTAAAACATGAACATGAAAGAGAAGCGCTTTCTGCAAGATCCTTTATTATATCTTCGGTTATTTCGGCAGGATCTAATGATCTATATGCCCGCCTTTTATTTATTGCTTCTTTTACATCCATTTCGTCTCCTCTATTTTTAAATGTTAAATCATTTCTTTTATTTCTTTTCTTGAACTATTAGACTTACGGTCTTATCCCCATGTTTACTGCAAATCGCTTTCACTTTTATAACATCGCCCTTTTGTGCTTCAAAGATGAAGTAACCCGCCTTCTGTGTTTTATCTGTCATCTGGCGGTCAAAGTCCTGAACTATTTTTAAATTATCGTTAAGGTAAACTTCTATCTTTTTTATATAATGGTTTTCTGGTGAAAGTACGGGGTGGTAAATTTCTAATTTCAGTATCTTATCCTGATTATCGAAATCCATATCGATTTTTGTCGGAGCATGAGAAAGCGTTTTTAAAGAGACTAAAAGTATTGTCAACAAAACCAATATAAATATTCTGCTTTTATTCATTCTTTTCTCCTTTTTTTATAAGTAAAAGTATATAACAAGCGCTGCATGCAATGTTGCGAGTATTATTGCTATTATTGCTATAGCTTTATGTGCCCTAAGTTTCCATCTTTTTAATCCTGATATTATTCCTAATATAACAGATAGATAGGTTAAAATTCCCAAAGGTATTATTAAATTAGCTAATAAATCAATCATTTTGAAAGCTCCTCAATAATTTCTTTTATATCCGGAACTTCAGAAATATGATATTTCCTCACAAAAACAACTTTACTTTTTTCGTCTACGATTATATTAACTCTAAAAGAGAAACCCTGCGATTTGCTGAAGATCCCGTATTTCTCTGCAACCTCACCATGCGGCCAAAAATCAGATAAGAGTTTGGTATCTTTTATATTTAAACTTTTTGCCCAGGCTGCTTTTGAAGGAACAGGGTCAACGCTTATTCCTAATGCCACTGTGTTAAGCTTTTTAAATTTTTCTTTATTTTTTTCAAGAGAGAGCATCTGTTTTGCACAAACACCAGTCCATGCGAGTGGATGAAAAGAAAGCAAAACTTTTTTACCTTTAAAATCTGCCAGGTTTACATTTTCCCCTTTCTGGTCTTTCAGCTCAAAATCGGAAGCTTTTTTTCCTTTTTTTATCATCTTCTACCCCTAATTAATTTATTTACCGCTTTTTTCATCTCCGTGTACTCTGTGTTTTTCTTTTTTTATCACAATTAAATTCTCTGTGGCCTCTGTGGTAATTTTTTTACCCCAGAGCAACATCCAATATCATCATAACCGTAAATCCTATCATAGCACCCATTGTAGCTAAATCTCCATTCCCTCCATGTTGGGATTCCGGGATGACTTCTTCAACTACGACAAATATCATAGCACCAGCGGCAAAGGCTAAAAAGTAAGGAAGTAAAGACTGGGCAGATATTACAAAAAGAACCCCTAAAACTCCAGCTACAGGTTCAACAATTCCGGATAATTGCCCAAAATTAAAACTCTTTAATCTTGACAAACCTTCCTTTCTTAGGGGCATTGCCACAGCTATCCCTTCGGGAAAATTCTGAATCCCTATACCCAGAGCAAGAGCAATTGCTCCTCCAAGTGACGCTGAGGGTAAACCAACGGCTGCGGCACCAAAAGCAACGCCGACCGCGAGACCCTCGGGGAAGTTATGTAACGTTATAGCCGTAACAAGTAATACTGAACGCTGCCATGATGTTTTTATTCCTTCAGCTTCACTTCGGTCATAACCTAAATGAAGATGGGGAAGAATTTTATCTATCAGTCTTAGAACTACCCCTCCCAGCAGAAATCCCACTGCCGGAGGAACCCACATCGGAATGTTCTGCCCCTTACTCATTTCGATAGACGGGGCGAGAAGAGACCAGTAACTTGCAGCAATCATAACGCCCGCGGCAAACCCCAACATACAATCTAACAATTTTTTACTTACTTCTTTTGTAAAAAAAACAGTCGCCGCTCCAAGAGCGGTTAAAACGTAAGTAAAACAGGTTGCAAGTAAAGCCTGAAGCACAGGCGATAAACAAGCTATTGATTCAATCATGCTTTTAGATTTATTATTCGTCTATTTTTCTGAAATCTTCCTTGCCCACACCACAAACCGGGCAAACCCAGTCATCGGG
>CAYRCN010000246.1:0-2531 GCA_964422805.1 uncultured bacterium
TTTTTGATCTTACTGAGAAATCTTTTCAGAAAGAATTGATTGCCCACATAGGGGACAAACTTGTTGGCAAGAGTCGATTTGCCAAGTTGCTTAGAAGCAGCCTAATAAGAAAGTTGGTTAAGCCGATTATTAAGACTTTTGTAAAGGGAAAGGAAACGGTCCCGGAGACTTTTACACATGCTAGCGGGAATCTTATGGTATATAAACGCAACGCATTGATAGCAGCGGGAAATATTAGAGATAAGACTTTAATTGACGATGTGAACAAATTTATAGACCATCCATACCTTGGAAAATATGCACGGTGGTCGGCAAAGAGAATAATTCAATGATAGATAACCTTCAAATACTCAAACAGACAATATTTATATATATCTTTATTTTCGGTATTGCCACTTTGCTAACGTTGATTTTTAGAAAAACCAGTTGGGGCAGAAATATGACTGTGGCAATCTTAATCTGGTTTGTTATATTTATTCTCTTTGTTTTCGGCGCATATGCGGGTTGGATACCTTTTACCATACTAATATTATTAATTGCCTACGGTGGGATACGGGAGTTTTATATTCTCAACAAAGTTTATAGTAAAGTAACGCTGGTGGTATCGATTTTGTTACTTTTGCTTATGGTATGGGCGATTAGACTTGAAAATACTTTGCTATTCCTGATTTTGCCTGGTTTGACGGTGTTCTTATTGTTCCCTATCCAACTCATACGCGGTTCGTATGAGGATGTTATCCAAAAGGTGTCATTACAGGTACTTGGAATTATATACTGGGGATGGCTACCCCTCCACTTTCTTTTGATGCAAAAGCTTGAGGTGGGTTATGGTGCAATAGTTGTACTATGTACAATGATTGCATTAAATGATAATTCAGCCTACTACGTCGGAAAACTTCTGGGCAAAAACAGTAAAAAGCTAGCTCCGAAGATAAGTCCAAATAAGACTTGGGCTGGATTTTTGGGGGGGTTTACTGCTACTATTTTATGTGCCATAGGCTTTGGCTATGCATTGCCTAATTTTTCGATATTACAGAGGCTGGCATTAGGTTTGGTTACTGCGTGTGCCATACCTATCGGTGATTTAATTGAATCTGCGATGAAAAGGGACCTTGGGATTAAAGATTCCGGTTTCCTTATCCCCGGTCATGGTGGAGTTATGGATCGATTCGATTCCTGGGTATTTACAACGCCAATTGTTTACTATTTTTTGCTTTTACTATCGAAATTCCAGGGTTAATCAGAAATGATTATCGATGGGCATCATCATATAGAAGGCGACTATGGTTATATTCTAAGACGAATGAATGAATTGCAAATAGATAAAACCGTTCTGGTTGGCGCAGGAGTAAGGGATCTGTCCGGGCACAAAATGGCGAGAATATGCGAAATGGAGGAGGAGAAGAATGTCCCTGTCTTTTTTCATCAAGGGTTAACCCCTGAGTCATCGGATGCTCGCAAAATGGTAAAGAATTTCAGAAATGTTACCTTTATTGTTGCGCATGCGGGAGTTCAGTGTTTTTATGACGTTCTTGACTTAGCTATGGCTTACGACAATGTTTTTATTGATACATCAAGTTATATTGTAACTTTTCGAAAATTAAAGCATCTTTGCAGGAAAATCGGAGCGAAAAAGATTGTTTTCGGAACGGATGTTCCTGTTATGTCGAATGATCCAAGCGAAGGGTTGGCGAAAATTAGACGATTGCCGGTTTCTGAAAGTAATAAAGAGTTAATTTTAGGAAAGAATTTGTGGGAAATACTTGAAAGGAGCAAAAAATGAACGATCCAGATAAAATTGTCAGAAGAGAAGTAAGTAGTAGAAAGAAGAACTGGGCAAAGCGTATTGCAGCTTCCCTTGCCCGAGGAGGGGTAAAACCGAATACTATTTCAATTTTGAGTATTTTTTTTGCCGTGGGCAGCGGTGTAAGTCTCATTCTTTCTCATAATGCCGGTGAAGCGCAGAGGATAACCCTTTTTCTGGGTGCCTCTATTCTAATTCAGTTCAGATTATTGTGTAATCTTTTCGACGGGATGGTGGCGATTGAATGGGGTTTGAAGACAAAATCGGGAGAAATATTTAATGATCTCCCCGATAGGATTTCTGATACTCTAATACTTGTGGGTTCCGGATACGCAGTTTCTGCTTTTCGTTTTGGAGTTGAGCTTGGTTGGTTGGCCGGTGTTCTTTCGGTACTCACTGCCTATGTTCGTGTATTAGCTGGGAGTGTTGGAGCAAAGCAGTCTTTTGCAGGACCAATGGCTAAACAGCATCGAATGGCGGTTATGACCATTGCCCTGGTTGTTGCTGCTTTCGGAGTTAAAGGGGGGTGGTACGAGTATTCAATAATGATTGCATTATCTGTAGTTGTTCTGGGTTCTGTGATTACCGTTTTTCGACGTGCTGCAGCTGCCGTTCGTGAACTGGAATCGAGTTAAGCCACCCACGACCAGAGATGGACAATGGAGAAGAGATAACTTGACAAATAATTGCGCCTAAATATAATTTTTACATGGTTTTATATAATCTT
>CAYRCN010000247.1:0-2528 GCA_964422805.1 uncultured bacterium
AAAAACCTCCAGGAAGAAGCAAAAAAACTTGCGGAAGAAGGAGACCATCGCGGCGCGCATAAGATGATTGAAGAAGAAGAAAATTTGAGAAAGGAATGCGAAAGAGAAAAGGAAAAATGGACGAAATGTCATCCATGTGATAAACCCATAAGTGAAGAGGATATTGCAGTTGTAGTTTCCGACTGGACCGGCATTCCTGTCAGCAAGATGCTGGAAAAAGAAAAACATAAACTCACCAATCTTGAGGAAGAAATACATAAAAGGATTGTAAATCAAGAATACGCAGTAAAAGCAGTCGCAGATTCGATAAGAAGAGCCCGTTCGGGTATTTCCAATCCGGACAGACCAATAGGTTCTTTTATATTTTTAGGTCCAACGGGCGTCGGAAAGACAGAACTGGCAAAAGTCCTTGCCTGGATTCTTTTTGACTCGGAAGATGCTCTCATAAGAGTGGATATGAGTGAATTCATGGAAAAGCATTCGATTGCGAGGCTCATCGGGGCTCCTCCGGGGTATGTGGGATACGAAGAGGGGGGATACCTAACGGAAGCTGTACGGAAAAGACCTTACAGCGTAATCCTTTATGACGAGATAGAAAAAGCTCACCCTGAAGCTTTCAATATTTTACTTCAAATTTTAGACGACGGAAGGCTCACAGACGGAAAAGGGCGAACGGTAAACTTCACCAATACGGTCAACATAATGACTTCCAATATCGCGTCCGATGTGATTCAAAATCTCGCGGACAACTATGATCTCCTCGAAGAAAAAGTTACCGAACAGTTGAGGCTAAAAATGAGACCCGAATTTCTAAACAGAATAGACGATATAATCATCTTCAAACCACTTAATCTTGAACAGGTAAAAGCAATTGTGGACATAATGATACATGACCTATCGGAACGTTTGAATGAATCAGATATACAATTGGAGATAACGGAAAATGCTAGAGATTTACTCGCCGGGAAAGGTTACGATAAATCTTTCGGAGCAAGACCTCTGGCAAGAACCATTCAAAAATTTATCGAAACTCCTTTGTCACTAAAAATAATCGATGGTGAAATCTCCAAGGGAAAAGTCTTAATCGACGTAAAAGATAAGGAGTTCGTTTTTAAAAAGAAATGATACCCCCACCCCATGAAATTTGAACCACAGAGGATACAGAGGAAAAAGATTGAACCACAAAGCTCACAAAGGACACAAGGTTTTTTCTTTATCCTAACTTCTAACTTCCAACTACCAACTTCTTTATTGACAACAAATAGCACGAATAGATTTTTAGCCTCTTGAAGAGGAAATAATTTTGCATTTTGATATGTCATTTTGCTTTTTAATTTTTGATATTTCATTTGATATTTTATGGGATTAATTAAAAATCTCGAGGAACTTACCAAAGACTCAAAGCAAATAAGAAAAGACCTTTTAAAAATTCTTGAATACGCCCTGGAAAAATCTTTACCCGAATCAGCCATAAAAGCATCGGTTAGATTGAAAGGTAACGAGCTAAAAATAACCAATGAGAAGTTATTCTTATCGGAAATAAACAACATTTTTGTAATAGGCAGCGGAAAAGCAACATACAGAATGGCAAAAGCTCTATATGATATAATCGGAGATAAAATTTCCAGAGGTATAATAACGATAAATGAACCTTCAAAGAAAGATATCGGACCAATTAAAGTAATACAGGCAGGGCATCCAATACCTACCGAAAAAGGAATAAAAGGAGCGAACGAGATTTTATCCCTTGCAAAAGAAGCTAAAGAAAAAGACCTTCTAATAGCCCTTATATCCGGAGGCGGTTCAGCTCTACTTGCGGCCCCTATGGATGGCATAAGTCTTCCGGACCTGCAAAAAACAAATGAATTATTGTTAGCCTCGGGTGCTTCCATAAAAGAAATAAATACTATAAGAAAACACATTTCAAAAATAAAAGGCGGTAAGCTTTCAGAGGCTGCTTATCCTGCCAGTTTAATCTCCCTTATTATTTCGGACGTGGTCGGGGATGATTTATCCACAATAGCTTCCGGGCTAACCGTTGGAGATAACACCACTTACAAAGACGCTCATAATATCCTGGAACAATATCGATTAATCGATAAAGTCCCTTTTTCGGTTCTGCTTACTATTAAAGATGGCATCGAGGGTAAAATCCCGGAAACCCCTTTTCCTGACGACGAAGTTTTATCCAAAACCCTTAACAAAATTATATTAAGCAATGATAAAGCGTTAGAAAGCGCTCAAAAGAAAGCCACCGAACTTGGCTATAACACATCTATCCTTTCCTCAAAAATAGAAGGTCCATCGAGAGCCGCCGGTATTTTTCACGGCGAAATAGCAAAAGAAATTTCCCTATCCGGAATTCCAATAAAGCCTCCCGCAATAGTTCTATCCGGAGGAGAAAGCGTTGTAACTCTCGTGGAAATCGGTAAAGAAAAAGGTGGTCCTAATCAGGAATGCGTAATCGGTTTTGCAGAGAAAATGGGTTCTCTAAAGGATACTGCTTTTCTTTCTGTCGATACTGACGG
>CAYRCN010000248.1:0-2528 GCA_964422805.1 uncultured bacterium
ACAGAAGAGCAAAGATAATCAACGCTATGGGTGAATACCAGGCTGCGGAAAAATTGGTTGCGGCTGCAAAACTTATGGAACAATCCCCTGTTACGATTCAACTTCGATATCTGCAGACTTTAAACGAAATCGCAGCAGAAAACAACTCGACTACAGTATTCCCTATACCCATAGATCTTTTCAAACCTTTTATCAATTTAATGAAGGGCAAAAGCGGTAAAATTAAAGTATCTCCAGAGGATCTTATAGAAAAAGACACAAAATAAAGGAAACAGGAGACCGAACAGTAAAACGAAAAGTTTGCTGGATTACATACTACTTTCCCCCCATGGGAATGGGAGGAGTACAAAGGTTATATAATATCCCAAAAGTCTTAAAAGAACTTGGATGGGATGTTGATATCCATACTCCTAATCCGCCTTATAGTTACCCTAAAGATAGCACTTCGTTCAAATTGGTGGATTTAAATATTATAAGGTCTTTATGTCCCGATCTTTTGCACATATTACCAGGGAAAGCATCAACGCCCGGAGCAGGGAAACGTGATTATTTTTCTTTTCCGGACAACAAAGTCTTCTGGGTGCCTTTTCTACTAAGAAAAATAAGAAAAACCGATATAATAGTCGTCTCCTGTCCGCCTTTTTCCTTAATGATACCGCTATTATTAATAAAAGATATTCCATACATTATCGATTACCGTGATCAGTGGACCGGAAGCTATCTGGGGAGATACCTTCTTAAATCCGAAGAACTCCTTGCGAAAAAAATTGAGAAAAAATGTATAAATAAAGCTTCTGCTGTAGTAACTGTTACGCAAAAAATAGGCGATTATCTAAAGAAACAATATCCTGAAAATAAAAATAAAATACATTTAATAAGGAATGGGTTCGATGAAGAGTATTTTGTAAAAGCTCATAAAAGAAAAAAACCCGATAGATTCACTCTTACCTATATGGGCTCGTTCAGTGATACATTTAGCCCAAACCTGATATTTGAGGGATTTAAAAAACTCTTCCTCTTAAAACCTGAACTTCGAGATAAGATTATTTTTAAATATATAGGACCGTCTAAGATAGATACCTTAAAAAGAAAAGCAAAGAACATAGGATTGAAAAATTTTGTACACACAGGATACTTACCACATAGAGAAGCCCTATCTGAATTAATAGCATCGGATTCTCTAATATTGATAGGCGGAAGCGGCGATGAGGATAAATGGCTTGTCCCCGGAAAACTTTATCAATATTTGCGTACCGGATTACCAATTATTGCAATAACTAAAAATATAGAGATAAAAAAATTAATTGGTTCCTCCGGAATAATCTGCGATGCGGAACCAAAATCCTTCGCGGATTCCGTCCTTAAGGTCATCCAGAAACCTCATTTATTTAAAGGCACTTCAATCCATTCCAACTACTCCTGGGAAAACTTAGGCAGGAAATACTCTGAACTACTAAGAAGAGTTCTACAACACGATTTGACCACATGAAACTTTTAAGCAACTGTTTTAATAAAAAGTTGTGAGGCAAAACCTCTAAAATATAAAATTTAAATATAAAAAATTAAAATAACAAATCAAAGTTCAAAAATGAATAAAAAAACAGCGAAACAACGAATCAGAAGAATAACACAAATATTTTTTCGGTTATGGAAAGTGGAATCTTTGGATTTTAATACGTCATTTTGCTTTTTGATTTTCGATATTTTATTTACAGAAAAAGGTAGTGAATTCAAATGAGACATTCTTTACAAAAAAATAAAAAACATCTACCAATACTATATATTATGGAACATATAGGGGAGTTATTGCGTCTTTACCTATGAATATAGAACAGATATTTCTGGATTATCACGATTATATATACAAATATATTTACGGGATGGTTCAGAATAGAGCAGAAGCGGAAGATCTTTTACAAGACACATTTATTAAAGTAATGAGAGCTGCAAACAAGGATATTCAGAACTGGAAGGGTTATCTGCTCACAATAGCAAGAAACACAGTATACGATCATTGGAGAAAAAGAAAGAATAAATTTAGCTTGGATTTATTTAAATTAAAAACAAAAGAGAAAGATATTGAATTAAAGCTCGACATAGAAAAAGGTATAAAAAAATTGTCGCCGAAATTAAAAGAGGTAATAATTTTAAGAGAAATAAATAAGTTGGAATATCAGGAAATAGCAGAAGTACTTGGAATTGAAAAAGGTACTGTCAAATCCAGACTTAGTAGAGCCAGGGAAGAATTAAAAAATTTTTTGGAGGGAAGTAAATGAGTTGCGAATCAATTAAGGAGTTAATATCGGCTTATATCGATACCGAATTAGAAAGAGCTGATATTCTTAAAGTTGAAGAACATATTGAGAAATGCGAATATTGCAATAATGTTCTCAAAAGTTACCAGAATATCAGTTCCTGCATTTACGCCATAGAAATCCCAAAACCTTCCGAAAAAGTACTTAAACGAATTATTATGTTCCCAAGAAGAAAAGTTTATCGACTGAGGCGACTTGCTGTTAGCGCTTCTC
>CAYRCN010000249.1:0-2499 GCA_964422805.1 uncultured bacterium
CTCTGTGTTTAAACTCTTTTAAGCCCCTTGACTTTAAAATAAACAAAGTTATTCTTTTCGAAAAGGAGACAAGTTGAAAAAAATTCGAATCTGGCTGCCGGTTCTATTCATATTAGTAGGAATTGGCGTTATATTTTTTGTCAAAGAAGGTATTTCTAAAACCAAGGAAGTCTTCTCGGAGAATTTCTTTGAAGAAGGCGCCAATACCGAGTATTTGGGCGTATATCTAAAAGGGCATAAAGTGGGATATCTAGCATCCAGAATCGATACAGTTGAGAATGGTTATAGAGTTTACTCTAACACTTACCTTAAGTTATCTCCTGTGCCGGGAATAGAGAAGGAAGTTTCCTACAGGGTTTCTGCCAATACGGATGGCTCGTATAATCTAAAAGATTTCGAATTTTCAATGTTTTCAGATGATTATTTCTTCGAGGCGAAAGGAGAAAGACACAACGGTAAACTTTTAGTTGAGATGAATGTGGCGGGACAAAAAAGAAAGCAAGAATATGAGATTAAATCTTCTTATATGCCTGCAACTATAGAAGGTTTGGTTAAGACCGGTAAAACGGGAAATTTTGAGTTCTTCGATCCTACCCTTCAGTCAATGTTCGAAATAAGCGTGAGGTATTTAGGAGAGGATACATTGGAAGGAGAGCCGGTTACCAAGTATGGCGTCACACAGTCGGGCATGGAAATGGTCTTCTGGATTTCGGATAAAGGTGAACTCATTAGATCTGAATCACCAATAGGCTTGGTTATGAAAAGAGAAGAAAGAATTCTAAAAGAAGATATCAAGCCGGTAGGCTTGAAGCTGTATGATTCTTATGCTATAAAAGTTACAAAAGAAATTGAAAATCCCCGTGATATATCTATGCTGAAAATCCGCCTGGATTCGGTTGACCTTACCGGACTCAGGATAGCGGACGATAGGCAGACACTTAGCGGTAATATTCTTACAATCAGGAAAATCGAACCCGGGGAGTCGACAAAGATTCCGGAAGATATAAAAGAATTTTTGAAAGCTACTGCCTTTATCCCTTCAGACGATGCGAAGATCAAAAAAATAGCAGAGGAGGTTGTGGGAGAAAAAGAGGGGATTGAAGCTGTAGCGAAGATTATATCCTATGTGGACAAAAAACTGACGGATAAACCCACGTTCTCCATTCCAAACGCTCTCGATGCTCTGGAGTCCGGAGAGGGGGATTGTAATGAACATTCAGCTCTTGCAGTCGCGCTACTGCGGGCTGCAGGGATTCCCTCCAGGGTGGAAGTAGGACTTGTTTATGTGGGCAGAGCGTTCTATTATCATGCCTGGATAGGAGTTTATCTGGGAGGTAAATGGATTTCTGCCGACCCTACGTTTGGTCAGGTAATAGCTGATCCCACTCATGTGAAATTAGAGTACGGGGGGTTTGAAAATCAGGCTAAGCTCTATAGAGTCATAAACAAGCTTCAAATTTCGGTTTTAGATTATGATTGAACTTAAAAATCTTTCCAAGAGTTTCGGAAAGGTTAAAGCGGTTAACAATTTGAACTTAGTAATTCCCAAAGGAGAGTTATTCACATTTTTGGGACCAAACGGAGCAGGTAAGACCACAACTGTTAAAATGATTACAGGGCTTATATTGCCAACAGAAGGGGAGATTTTTATAAAAGGGATTAATCTTCTAAAAGAACCTGAGAGAGCCAAAAGCGTAATTGCATACATTCCCGATGAGCCTTTTCTTTATCCTGAGTTAACCGGAAGAGAATTCATATTTTTTGTATGCAGACTTTACGAATTGGATAAGAAAACCATTGAGGAAAGGATGGAATATTTATTTGAGGAATTCGGGATAAAAAAATGGATCGATTTTCCTTCTTCCGAATATTCACATGGTATGAGGCAAAAAGTCGTATTTATCCAGGCGTTAATTCATAATCCGGATATTATAGTTATTGATGAACCTATGGTTGGATTGGACCCTGTTTCCGCAAGAACAGTCAAGAAAATATTAAGAGAGAGGGTAGACAGCGGCGTATCTGTATTTATGTCCACACATTCTCTCTCGCTCGCGGAAGAAATATCCGATAGAGTCGGAGTGATCGATAATGGAGTTTTGATAGAAACCGGAACGGTTTCCGAACTCAAAAAAAGTATGGGTAAGGATTATTCGACTTTGGAAGAAGTTTATTTTAGGCTTACAGAGGAGGAAAAGAGTGTCGTGTAGAGTAGCTGTTTTAGTTTCGGGCAGAGGTTCAAATCTTCAATCTATTATTGATAAGAGTAAATCTCGTGAGATCGATGCGGAAGTAGCGGTTGTTCTTTCCGACGACAAAGAAGCTTTTGCGCTGGAGAGAGCAAGAAAAGCTGGAATAGAAGCACATTATATTGACCCTGAAGTAACGAGACCTGTATTAATCGGTAATGCAGAAGACAATTATATTAATACTTTAAAAGAATACAAAGTTGATCTTGTATGTCTCGCTGGATTTATGAGGATAGTAAAGGAAAAAATG
>CAYRCN010000250.1:0-2479 GCA_964422805.1 uncultured bacterium
GAGAAGTTATTCAAAAAGCAAAATATCTTCTGCAGAATAAGAATAAAAAAACAATCCTTTTTATTGATGAGATACACAGATTCAATAAAGCTCAGCAGGATGTTTTACTCCCATGCGTTGAAGACGGAACCATAGTCCTTATAGGGGCAACCACCGAGAATCCTTCTTTTGAAGTTGTTTCTCCTTTACTTTCAAGAGCGAGAACCTATATCTTAAAGCCTTTTTCTCCGGAGGATATTAAGAAGATTATAGAGAGAGCTTCGGCTACCGATGAGGAAATCAAAAAGGCGAAGTTTAAAATAGATGAAGAAGCCATGAGCTATCTTATAAAAGTTTCTTCCGGAGATGCGCGGGTTGCGCTGGATGTTTTTGAAGCGAGCGTTAAAGTTGCCCAAATTGAAAAACGTAAAATCGATAAAGAAATGATTGCGAGTGTTCTTCAGAGACAGGTTATCTATGATAAATCGGGAGAAGAGCATTATAATCTAATATCGGCTTTTATAAAATCGATTCGCGGTAGTGACCCCGATGCGGCACTTTACTGGATGGTTAGAATGTTGGAAGGTGGGGAAGACCCTCTTTTTATTGTAAGAAGAATGGCGATTCTTGCGTCCGAGGATATAGGTAATGCGGACCCTCGAGCGTTAGAAGTAGCCGTAGCCGCGATGGAGGCTGTAAAATTTGTTGGAATGCCGGAAGCAGGAATAATTCTTTCGCACGCTGTAACCTATCTTGCGTCGGCTCCTAAGAGCAATGCTTCCTATATGGCTTATAATAAGGCACGAAAATTTCTGAAAGAACATCCAAATGAAGGAGTGCCCTTACATCTTAGAAACGCTCCCACCGAGCTTATGAAAGAGGCGGGATATTCGGAAGGATATAAATATCCACATGATTATCCGGAACATTTTGTTAAAGAATCATATTTTCCGGATGGGGTAAAAAAGAATATCTTTTATGAGCCCACAGATTTGGGGTGGGAGAAGAAAATAAAGGAAAGACTGAAGAAATTGCTTGGGAAGTAGCCTTTAGCTATTAGCTTTTTGCTGTTAGCTAAAAACAAATACAAAACTTTCCTTTTTGTGTTTCTACTTTATAACTGTTTTTTGATGTTGTGGGGGAATATTTGATGCTAAAGGCAAAAGGCGAAGAGCTAATAGCTGGAGGTATGTTGTTGGTGGGGTTACTTAAGTTTTTCTAATTCTTCTTTAAGTTCTTCCAGCTCTTCGGAAAGGTGGAGTATTTTTTCGGCTAAGAATTCTTTTAGTTGTTCCTTGTTTTCTATAAATTTTTTAGGTGTAATTTTTTCAATTTTGAAATCAGGTAAACTTTTGGGTTCAGCATCTTTTATTTCTGCCAGCTTGACCGGGATTTCCATTTTGTTATTATCTCTTATAATCTTAAGCATAACAGTTGTCCCGGGCTCTTCGATCAAAATCATTTCTTTGAGTCTTTCGAGATGAGGTATATTGTTATTGTTAATCGCTATAATTATATCGCCTTTTTTTATTCCGGCAGTTTCGGCGGGTGAATCTTTTATCACTTCTTTTACAATCACCCCCATATTTAATGGAGTGTTATTTTCAATTATAACACCAAGCCAGGCTCTTTTTACGACGCCGATCTTTTTTATCTGTTCCACAGTATTCAAGATGTAGCTAATTTTAACAACCTCAGCAAAGTTGTTGGTATTTCTAAAAAGATTTTCAGGTAAAACAGAACGATTAACACAACCTGCTACAATTCCTAAAAGGTTTCCTTCTGAGTCGAAAACCCCGGCACCATTATTGCCCGGGGATAAAGGGACGGAAAGATTAAAAGATATACCTTCGGGACTTTGAATGAATCCCATGCCGATTAGTCCCATGGAACCGAAAGAATTACCGTAAATATAACAAATTTGCCCCCGTTTAATTTCCTTACCGGGGGATGGGATTTTAAATTCTTTTTGTGTTTTTATTAAATGAATTCCCGTAGATGGGTCACGTCCTATAACTTCTCCTTTAATAAGATTCCCGAATCTATCTTCTATATGTACCATTTGACCTATTTCTATAAAACCTACAGTTGCAATATGGTTCTTTTCTACAATGGTACCGGTCATTATTAGATTGCCGTCATTGGTACGAAGTGAAACCACATAAGGCGAAATATTTTTTTCAAGTTCTAATACCTCTTGTTCTACTTTTGAGAGATAGGTGGCGAGTAAAATTAATATAAGACCCATAATAAGGCTGAAAACTTTTGCTTAGAAGCTACCTCCGGAATAGCTTGTCAAAACAAAATTGCCTTCTTTTTCATAATAAACTTCTGAATATGGAGTTTTTTCTTCTTTTACGATATAGTAATCTTTTGGAGTTTCCTGTGCAATTGTTTCTTCACTTCTAAAAAAGGGTGCAATGAGTGTTCCCAATATTAACAAAAGAGAAGCGCTAACAGCAAGTCGCCTCAGTCGATAAACTTTTCTTCTTGGGAACAT
>CAYRCN010000251.1:0-2459 GCA_964422805.1 uncultured bacterium
ACTTCTCTAAGGGGAATAACCTTAAATCCGATTTTCTCCAAAATATCCAGTGCTTCCCTGTGTGTTTTAATATCATCAGGTAAGGTCCCGTATGAATGAATGTAAATATCAAGGTTTCTTTCCGCTACGACTCTTGGGTCGAGATTCTTCAGCGTACCTGCTGAGGCATTTCTGGGATTTGCGAATAGCTGTTCTTCTTTCTCTTCTTTTTCTTTATTTAACTTTAAGAAAGAAGAATTAGGCATAAAAACTTCTCCTCTGACCTCGAGTCGGGAATATTTATTTCCATCATTCAGCAATTCAAGCGGCACGCTCCTTATGGTTTTTAAATTCTGGGTTATATCATCCCCCTCAACTCCGTCTCCCCTGGTAGAACCCCGAATAAATTTACCGTCTTCGTATTCAAGCGAAACAGCCACTCCGTCAATCTTCTGTTCTATGACCCACTCAATTGTGTCAATTTCGCCTTTGATGTTCCTGAATACTCTTTGTTCAAATTCTTCAAGCTCTTTTTCATCATATGTATTATCGAGAGATAACATTGGAGGCTCATGAGAAACATGCGAAAACCCCTCCAATGGAGTTCCTCCGACTCTCTGTGTGGGAGAATTAGGATCCTTCATTCCAGGATATTTTTCTTCGATATCCTTTAATTTACTCAACAATGAATCGAATTCGAAATCTGATATCTCAGGCTGATTTAAGACATAATACCTGTAATTATGATACCGGATACTCTTTCGTAGGTTTTCAACCTCTTTCTTTATTTCATCGGGGATAGTCTCTTTGGGCATATAATTATTAAGCTTTTAGACTTTAGCCGTTGGCTTTTAGCTTTTCAATAAAACTATTAAGCATTTTCTGCTCTTCATTTAATAAATTTAATAATGTATTTAGTTTTTCGTTCGGAATCAAATTAAGTTCTTCAATAATTAAAAATTGCGTTTCCAATTCGAATGAAGAACCTAAAGCAATTTCTAAAAATCTTTTAAAATCTACTTCACTATTTCTACTGCATCCTTCAGCAATATTTGAAGGAATTGATATAGATGATCTACATACTTGACTCTTTAATCCATATTTCTCAGCACCCGGCAATAATTCTGATAATTTATAAACTTCTTTAACGATTCTAATACCTTCCTTCCATACATTAAAATTTCTAAAATTTCTCATCTTCCATAAAAAAAAGCCAAAAGCAAATAGCTAACAGCTAATAGCTATTCACCCAATTTATTTACTCTCAATAAAACCTAGTCCATTTGTTTCCTTAAAAAAGTAGGCACGTCAAGATCATCCACAATCTTCTTATCTCTTATAAAGGCTGGAGTATCAAAAATTTCCAGATTTTCCTTTAATTTGTTCAATTCGCTTATTCCATCGAAGTCTCTTGCTGTTGTAATTCCTCTAAAATCGATTTTATCGATTTCATCTTTCTCCGGCTCTCCTATACCTGTAGCAATCAATGTAATTTCAGCCTCGGTACGATTTTCCTCAAAAACAACTCCCATGAATATATCACTATCCTCGTCATCCGTTGCACCGACAGCTTCCCTAATAACTTCCATAGCCTCTTTCATTTCTTTCAAAGTGAAATCTTCCTTATCGACTGTAAAATTAACGAGAGCTGCTTTTGATTGAGATATATCCGTATCCTCAAGCAAAGGTGAATTGATAGCTCCCTGAGCAGCCTCCAGGGCTTTATTCTCTCCTGATGCTCTTCCCATACCCATCAGAGCTTTACCTCTCTTGGACATTACAGTCTTAACATCCGCAAAATCCAGACTCCAATAAGCATCTTTAAGCAGAAGTCCGCTAATACTTCTAACTGCCTTCATCAAAACATCCATAGAAACTTCACTTAAAGCTTTCGCAAGCGACATATTTCCCATACTCATCAATCTATCATTGGGGACGACAAGCAACGTATCAACAACCGGGGAAAGAGCCTTTATACCCCTTTTAGCCTTTTTTATTCTGCTCGACTCATAATAGAATGGTGTGGTAACAACCCCAACAGTCAAAACGCCTTTTTCCTTGGCAAGAGAAGCAATAACAGGAGCGGCACCGGTCCCGGTTCCTCCTCCCATCCCGGCGGTAATAAATAGCATATCGATATCTTCGGTTAGAACCTTCAAATCTTCAACACTTTCTTCCGCCGCTTTTCTTCCAAGTTCCGGATCTCCTCCTGTACCTCTACCCCTTGTTACTTCTTTGCCAATCTGAATCTTATCGCTGGTGGGAACTAAATTTATGTCCTGCACATCGGTATTGACCGCCCAGAAATCGACACCAGACATACCCGACTCTACCATCGTGGTTACGGCATTTCCACCACACCCTCCTACCCCGACAACTCTAATCTTAGCCGGACTATTAGTTTTACCTTTCGATTTAAACATTAAGCCTCCTTTTTAAAAAAACTCTTCAAACCACTGATTCATTCTTTTTAAAACGGA
>CAYRCN010000252.1:0-2458 GCA_964422805.1 uncultured bacterium
CTCGCTCTCAGTTATCTTTCCCCACTTCTTCTCTAATCGCATTTTTTTCCAATAAATGAACTACTTTATCCCACAGAAGCTCTAAATCCGGAGGTTTGGTTACAAATTCCACATCTAATTTGCCTTTAGCGATAATATCTACATCTTCTTTTAAATGTTCGTAAGCCGTACATATAATTACGGGAAACTTATAACCTCGTTCAATCAAATCACGGAGAACCTCTAGACCATGTTTTCCTCCCATTTTGATATCGAGAACGACAAGATGATAATTGTTCTTGCCGAGTTTCTTACTGACCTCAAATCCATTATCTGCTGTGTCTACCTCAAAACCTTTAAGTTTGAAAAATTCCTTAAATAAGTATAGGATGGAAGGTACATCATCAGCCACTAAAACTTTAGCCATTTATTCCTCCTTTTTTTGGTAGTTCAATAGTAAATTCTGCTCCTTCACCTTCTTTACTATCTACGAATATTTTTCCTTTATGTGAAGAAACAATCCTCTGGACAATCGAAAGACCAAGGCCTGTCCCGTTTTTCTTGTTTGTTACAAAAGGCTCGAAGATCTCGTCTTTTTTAGATTCAGGAATGCCTGAACCATTGTCTGTTACCTTTGTTACTATGTTACCGTTCCTTTCGCTTAAATTTATATCTATTTGCCCACCCTCGTTTAGTGCATCGCACGCGTTATTGATTAAATTACCAAAAACTCTCCTGAGTTTCTCTTTGTCTGCAAGAATTTTATAATTTCTTCTATCATGTCTGAATTTGATTTTTACTTTTTTCTCTTTTATGTTTTTAGATCTTTTGTAATTGTCTACAATTTCCTTAAGGAAGGACAAATAATCAAATGCTTCGATATTCAACTCGTGATCTTTGGAAAAGTCAAGCATATCTCCTATTAATTCATTTATTATATCTGTAGCTTTCAAAATTTCCTTGCCGTATTTCTTACCCTTATCATCTTTAGTCGACATCGTGAGTAGTTGAGCTAAGCCGCTAACTGTACCGAGCGGGTTTCTTAAATCGTGTGCTATTTGAAGAGTCAATTTACCTAACCGGTTTATTCTCTCTGACCGCTGCATCTCTCTTTCCATTCTTTTTCTATCAGTTATATCGTTAAATACAACTATTGCACCTTCTTTATTCTTTGCCGGATTTTCGAAAAAAGAAAGATTTATGCCCCAATATCTCCCGTTTTCAATTTTTACCAGGTGATCACTCTTACGATGATTGCTGGATTCCTTAACACATTCTTTTAAAATAGAAACAATCTTGCGCTCACTTTTAGCAAGTTCCTGAGCTTTAGGATTTATTAACCTTATTACCATTTCCCCAAACACATTTTCAAAAACCGCAATTCCGGCATTTATAGAACTCACGACTTCGCTATAGAACTGCTGAATATCTCTTTTTTCCTGCTCTTCACTTCTTTTAACTGTTTCAACCTTTTCTCTCATAATTTTGTTCCATAAGCTACTTATGAAGGCAGTCAAAAGTAAGAAAACGAGCTTCAGTAGAAAGACAGGGTCTTGGAAGCTTAACTCTCCCCTTTGTTGAACTAACCATACGTAAATTCCAGAACTCGCAATCGTAATCGCTATTGACGCGGCTAAACCCGATGAAATCGAAGCCATCATTATGGTGAGGAAGTAAAAAATATAATAATCTGAATTTATACTTCCCGTAAAATAAAAGACAGTAGAGACAACGATAATATCGAAAAGAAATAAAGAAAATAGCGTCAACTGCTTTTTTAAAAGACTTGGCTTCCATATTCTTAAAATTATATTAAACGCAAAATATAAAAAAGCTATTATATAAATAAGACCTATTCTGGTGGGCTCTTCCGTAGCATAACCCGCTATGAGAATTACGGAGAGTAAGACAAGCCACCTGAACACTAAAAAAACATCTAAATCATTACTTTTCTTGAGTTCAATCTTCATATTTAATTACTATAAAAAAAATGTTCCAGTTGTTAAGGTATTGTTTTTCAAGCAGATATATATAACGGTGAGGCTTTATTTGTCGCAATTGGAATGAACAAGTGTAGAATATACTTGACAAAGAAATCCTACTATATATATTAAAACAAAGTAAAAAAGCTGTAAAATATATCTTGAGGAGGCGTTATGGCGGAAAAAGTGCTCATTATTGATGACGATGAAAAGCTATTAAAATTATTAAGCGGGGCGTTAGAAAAAGACGGTTTTGTCGTATCGACAGCCACAAACGCAGAAGAAGGACTCGAAAGATTTAAGGAAATTGACTTTGATGCTGTGTTGGTCGATCTTGTTCTTCCGGATATGGATGGAATAGAGCTGCTAAAAACAATAAGGAATATTGATTCTGATTTTCCGGTAATAATGATAACGGGGCATGCTTCTATTGATCTTGCTGTAAAGGCGATGCGTATGGGAGCTTTTTATTTCATTGAAAAGCCTGCCTCTACAAA
>CAYRCN010000253.1:0-2445 GCA_964422805.1 uncultured bacterium
TTTAATTATAGGAACAAGAAAGCATGATTTATCGGAGATGCCTTTCCCACGTTTTATGGCGAATACAACCAGCTCGTTAGTAGCTTCTATCCTGGCAGGTGTCAGAGTACATGACAGTCAATCTGGTTACCGCTTTATAAGGAAAAATTTAATTGAAAAAATTAATTTAAAGGACAGACGTTTTCAGATGGAAACCGAAATAATCGTTAAAGCTGCAAGGGCAGGTTTTTCTATAGGTGAGGTGCCGATTAAAACTATATATTTTAAAAAGTTTAAGAGTCATATAAATCCTTTTGTTGATACAGTAAGATTTATAAAACTTTCCCTTCGAATGTTATGGCGTTAATACTTATTTCCAACGATGACGGAATAGACGCCTTGGGATTAAAAGTTCTCCGGGAAACAGTTGAAGATTTAGGCCATGTAATAGTTTTTGCTCCCGAAGGCAACAGAAGCGGTTCAAGTCATTCCCTTTCCATACATAAAAGCATAAAAGTAAAAAAAATCGACGATAACACCTATATTACCGACGGTACTCCCACAGATTGTATACTCTACAGCGTACGCGGTATTTTGAAGAGCAAACCCGATATTATCCTCGGAGGTATCAATCAGGGGGCTAATCTTGGAAGTGATGTTTCTTATTCCGGTACAGTTGCCGTTGCCCTGGAAGGAACTCTTCTGGGCATACCCTCTGTTGCTTTTTCTCAGGTCGATTTTTACAATTCGTTTAACCCGGAGTTTGCTAAGAAAGTGGTAAACTGGATAATAAGACAAGTTTTGAAGGAGAAATTACCCGAAGGAGTTTTTTTGAATGTGAATTTACCTGCTGTACCTAATGGCAAAATTAAAATAACATGCCTTGGGAACAGAATTTACAGGGATGAGATTGTAAAAGTTAAGGAAGAAAAAGGAGAATTGACATACTCTTTGGACGGGGAAAGTCCAACCTGGGTTTCAAGCCCTAACTCTGATTTTGATGCCGTACATGAAGGTTTCGTATCAATTACACCTATACACATGGAATATACTGATTTTGACATGATTGAAAAACTACGCTGTTGGGAGGAAGTTTATTAGCTACGAGTATCAGCGCAAAAAAATGGTTGAAAATCAAATAAAAAGAAGAGGCATTATTGATAAAAGAGTTCTTGCTGCAATGGAAGAAATACCCAGGCATGAATTCGTTGAAGAGGGTCTGAAAGGAGTCGCTTATCAGGATGGCCCGCTTCCGATTGGTATGGATCAGACAATATCTCAGCCTTATATTGTTGCTTTGATGTCGGAGCTTCTAGATGTATCCGAAGAACACAAAGTGCTTGAAGTTGGGACAGGCAGCGGTTACCAGGCTGCCGTAATTTCACGGTTTGCGATGAGTGTCGTTACAGTAGAAAGAATTCCGGAACTTTATAAAAAAGCAAAAAAGACCTTGCGAAAATTGGGTTACAATAATATAACTGTAGTGTTGGCGGATGGGAGTATTGGCTACAGGGAATATGCTCCATACGACAGGATAATTGTCACAGCTGCTTCTCCTTCCGTGCCAGACGAGCTGATTGAGCAATTAACAGATCCCGGTAAAATAGTTATTCCTGTTGGTGGTATGTTCACTCAGCAGCTGGTCGTTTTGAAAAAAGAAGCTGGCAAAGTAATTAAAACTGATAGTATCGGAGTAAGATTTGTACCCTTAAAGGGTAGAAAAGGATGGGAAGACGGGGCGTAGCGCAGCCTGGTTAGCGCGCCTGCTTCGGGAGCAGGAGGTCGGTGGTTCAAATCCACTCGCCCCGATTTTACCTCCCATCACCACAATCTCCCAAGTTAATCAACAAACCGGAGGATTATTAGAGTAATTGAATGATATTTTAATTTCCAGATGGGTTGAACACAAAAACGGTAAAGGGGTCAAGGAATCAAGGGTTCGAGGAAAAAACTTCAAAGAGATTTTAGAGATTCGAGCACTTAGTATATTATGCTGAAAAATTATACGGACTTAAAAGTATGGCAAAAAGCATATAAATTATGCATTGATATTTACAAATTAACCAGCATTTTCCCTAAAGAAGAATTGTACTGTTTAACTTCCCAAATAAGGAGATCATCAATTTCCATTCCCTCTAACATTGCAGAAGGTTATGGTAGAGGGGCAATTAAGGAATATATACGTTTTCTTTACGTTGCTTATGGTTCATATTGCGAATTGGAAACTCAGCTACTCTTATGTTATGACTTAGGTTACATGGCGGAAGAACAAAAAAAAGAAATCTTAAAAAAGGCAAAAGAAATAGAAAGAATGCTAAAGGCACTAATTAAATCTTTGAAAAAGAAGGACTCGACCCCTTGAACCCTCGAAACCTTGATCCCTTAGTTTTATGAAATTGAAGAAGGTTGGTGGATTTAGCATAGGAACATTATTATCAAGAATAACCGGTATGGGAAGAGAAGTGG
>CAYRCN010000254.1:0-2411 GCA_964422805.1 uncultured bacterium
AGGAAAGATATTGAGAAAATCATTTCACATTTCAAGGTCTGACCCCGTTAATACATAGGAAAAGAATTGTACAATGAATAAGGAAAGATATTGAGAAAACCATTTCACATTTCAAGGTCTGACCCCGTTAATACATAGGAAAAGAATTGTACAATGAATAAGGAAAGATATTGAGAAAACCATTTCACATTTCAAGGTCTGACCCCGTTAATACAGTTTATCAGGATTCGGGAGGACCTCCTTCCCTAAAATACGAATACACGTATGACGCGGTAGGAAATAGAACAGAAAAAGAGGAAACCGATTTCGAATCTCCCGACACAAACGAATACACATACAACTACAACACAAACAACAACCGTTTGACAGGTATAACCGAGACGGGAGAGACGTATACCTACAATGACAGGGGAGATTTAACCTCGATTAATAGCGGATATACATTTAATTACGACAAAGAAGGAAGGCTCGAAGAGATAATAGAAGCGGTCGGTGAAGACACCAACAAGTTCGAGTTCTCCTACACCTCCGAAGGCAGAAGGTTCAGGAAGATACATTCGGTAGATACAGGTGGGGTGGTAACGGCAGATACGACTTATTACGTGTATGATGGGATGTTCGCGGTCGCTGAGCTTAATGGACATCTTGACTTGAAGAGTAAATATATCTATACTAATGGTATGTTAGTGGGAAGGATCGATTCAAGCGGTGAGTTTTATCAGTACTTCCATGATGGTCTTGGTTCGATTACGATGATTTGTGATTCGAGTGGCGCTTTCCAGAATTTATACACTTATGATGATTTTGGGGATTTTAGGAAAAACCAAGAAGAGATTCCTAACCATTATTGTTATACCGGACAGGAAAGGGATGAAAATCCGTCTGGTCTTTACAACCTTCGTGCGAGGTATTACGCGGCGGGGATTGGGAGGTTTACGCAGGAGGATCCGGTGTTTGGGATGAAGAATATTAGTAGTAGTTGTCGCTCGAGTTCGCTTTCACCTCTTGTTTTTGATGAACCCCAATTAATCAATCCTTACGTATATGTTACAAATAATCCAATTATTTGGATAGATATAACCGGTTTAGCTCTTGCTGCTCCAGGATATAGAGATCCTTGCGAGAGCCTTGTTAACTGCTTTAAGAATGTTAGTGGAGTAAAGCTAAAAGGTTTAGAGGAATGTACTCAAAACCGAAAAGATTGCTTGAAACTTTTGGAGGATCAAGAAAAGTGTAAAGAATTTTCCACTAATGTGCCTGCCTTTGAAACACTACAAAAACTTAGAAAAGCGAAATGTTGGAAAGAATCAATTGGATGCAATATAAAGGTTATTGGTAAAACCCCCATAGGCTATACAAAATGCTGGTTTATGTATGCATTTAGATGCTTCTCAGATTATGTAGGCGTTCCGCCTAATGTTGATTAGAGGATTATGAAAATCCTTAAAAAAAACGAATATAAGAGATATCTTATCGCGATAATTGCTGGGGCTATAGTATGGAACATTCTATTCTATCTACCTGTAAATTTTCTATCATCGTTAGAATCCGTAAGTATAAACATAATGCTTACTATTTTCGCGCTTATTATTGCGCCGTTTATTTGTGGGTATACTACGGGATACATTGGCAGAGAGAAAGAAACTCTTCTGGCGGTATTAGCGATCGTTCTCGGATATTCTCCATGGGTATTAATGTATGTTTCTGTTATTAAACATTGCACTTTCCTAGGAAATAAGGAAATACACGATGTGATGGAGTATTATGTATATTTTTTAATTTTCACTGTTCTTGGCGGATTATTAGCAATGAAGAGAAGAAAGAATAAACTTAGAAGAGAGTCAAAGTCAATGGAGGATAATAATGGATAAGAGAGTATTAATAGGAATATTCTTAGGCATAATCTGTTTTTATTTCTTATCTTCTTTAGGAGTAACAATTTTAGGCTATCCAGAGACTAAAAGCCTCAAATATATACTAGGAGTAGGAGGAATTATTTTCGTTTTCTCCACTTTTACTTCAGGGTTTGTATCTGCTTGGGTTGCTAAAAAGAAAGAGATTTTCGTATCATTTTTGTATTTTTTTATATCTTATACTCCGTGGATTTTTTTTCAATATTCGGATAGCAGGCAAACATTTTGGGTTTATCAAAGAGAGAGAATTAATATATTTGCTCCCTATATTGTTCTTATTTTTATTGCAATTTCAGGAGGATTTGTCGCGAAGAAAATTAGGCAAAAGCAAGAAAAAGATTCTGGCGATTAATGGAATCCTTCTCTCCAATACTATCAACGGGGTCAATATCAACAGGGTCAGGGCTTCTTTGAAAAGTGTCAAGTGATAGGGTTAAATTAATTTTTTTTACCACCTGTTTAAGTTAATATTAAAATATCTCTGGGTAACTTTTCTTT
>CAYRCN010000255.1:0-2409 GCA_964422805.1 uncultured bacterium
ATGAAATCAATGCTAAAATGGCGGCAAAACAAGAAGCCGAAAAAATGGAGTTTGTCCTGGATAAAGAAAGAAGAGAAGCAGAAAGGAAAGCTGTAGAGGCCCAAGGTGTTTCAGATTACAACAAAATTATTGCAAGGTCTCTTTCAGGTAATTATTTACAGTGGTATTACATCAAAACTCTTCAGCAACTCGTGAATTCACCCAACAACACTGTAATCGTAACTCCGTTCGACCAAAAATTGACCCCTCTTCTAAATATTCCTTCAGGAGGAAAATAATAAAATCCGAATTAGAAAAAATACTTGCCCGGGTAGAAACTGTAATACCTGAAGAAGAGCTAAAAGTAAAGCTAAAGAAAAAAAGACCCTTAAGAGTAAAACTCGGGATAGACCCAACCGCACCGGACATTCATCTTGGTTTTGCGGTTGTTCTTAGAAAACTTAGGGATTTTCAGGAACTTGGTCACATCGCTGTTCTCGTCGTAGGGGATTTTACTGCGAGAATAGGGGATCCTTCCGGGCGTTCCAAAACGCGACCCCCTTTAACCGAAGAAGATGTTAAACAAAACATGAAGAATTACGGGAAACAGATATTCAAGATATTAGATAAGAAAAATACAGAAATTAGACATAATTCCAAATGGTTAGCAAAATTAACCCCAACGGAAATAGTAAAACTGACTTCCAGAATAACTATGGCAAAGATGATGGAAAGAGATGATTTTTCAAAAAGATTTAAAGAAGAACAGCCAATTGCCCTTCATGAGTTTCTATATCCTGTATTTCAGGCATACGATTCTGTAGCTGTTAGGTCGGATATAGAACTTGGTGGTAACGATCAGCACTGGAATCACCTTTTGGGTAGAGACATGCAGAGGAGTTTTGATATGGAACCCCAGGTGGTTATGCTTATGCCTATATTGGAAGGACTTGACGGTGTCAGGAAAATGAGTAAATCGTACGGAAATTATGTGGGAGTAGCGGAACCTCCGAAGGAACAATTCGGAAAATTGATGTCGATACCGGATAATTTAATATTAAGATATTTTAAATTGTGCCTGGATTATGATGAAAATTCCCTTAGGAATATAGAAAAGAAGCTAAAAGCAGGCGAAAACCCAAGGGATATTAAAATGGAACTCGCAGAAGGAGTGGTTTCTCTGTATCATAACAAAAAAGCCGGAGAAAAAGCGAAAAAAGAGTTCATAAAAGTATTTTCAGAGAATAAAACACCGGAAGATATTAAAGAATTAAAGATTGATAAAGGAGAAAAAATTTGGGTTGTTGAACTGCTTGAGAAAGCAGGATTTGTTAAATCCAGGGGAGAGGCTAGACGGTTAATAACAAGCGGAGCACTTAAAATAGACGGTAAGAAAGTAACCGATTTTACGCTGAATATATCATTTGATAAAGATACTATTTTGAAAGTGGGAAAACTACGGTTTGTAAAAATTAAACCGGAATAACTTTTAAGGTAATAAATAGATGTCTCAAAAAAATGTAGCAATTATAGTTCCAGCTTTTGACGAGAGAGAAAATTTAGCTCCTTTGATGGAAGAAATAAACTCTGTTGTCGAGAAAGACAAAAGAAATTATGAAGTGATTATAGTTGATGACGGAAGCGATGACGGAACTTTTGAAGAAGGTAAACGGCTAAAAGAAAGATATAAATACCTGAAAGTTTATAGCCATCGGAGCAATCTTGGTAAAACAGAAGCAATTTTAACGGGATTCAGACATTCAAAGTCACCCATTTTGGTAATTATGGATGCAGATGGTCAGTTCGACGCAAACGATATACCCAGATTACTCGAAGAAATAGAAAAAGGCTACGATATAGTAACAGGATGGAAACAGGGTGATTATCAGAAAAAATTTGTATCTGGCATTTATAATTTTCTTTCAAGGTGTCTATTCCATTTACCAATACATGACCAAAACTCCATTAAGGCTTTACGCAGCAACGTCTTGGAGGAAATTGATTTAAGGAAAGATTGGCATCGGTATATAGTGGCTCTCGCTGTGAATAAGGGTTTTAGGGTTTCTGAAATTAAAGTAAAATTAAGAGAGCGGAAATTTGGGGAATCCAAATATACGGGTAAGGGAAGAGTTGTAATTGGCGTAATGGATCTTTTGGCTGTAAAAATGCAAATATCACTCTTGAGAAAACCGTTTTTGTTTTTTGGTACTTCAGGTGGTATTCTTATTATACTCGGTATATTTGTAGGTATCTACGGGATTGTTCAGCGATTTGTTTATCAGCATGGTTATAGACCTATTTTATATCTTGTTATTCTTTTGATTGTTTCGGGTTTGGTTCTTTTTACTGTGGGTTTTATAACCGAAGCTGTTACTGCTTTGGCTGAAAACGTAAAAAGACTCGAAAGGGAAATCTCCGAACGTGAATCTA
>CAYRCN010000256.1:0-2402 GCA_964422805.1 uncultured bacterium
TCGAGATGGTTAAGTGACCCGTTGAGGCAAAATCTACAGCTGTTTTTGCGGAATATGGATCTCTAATCTCTCCCATATAAAGGATATCGGGGTCCTGTCTAACCGAAGATTTCAAAAGGTCCTCAAAAGTTATCCCTGCTTTTTCATTTACCTGCTGTTGATTTGCTGATGGGATGCGGTATTCAACAGGGTCTTCAACACTCATAAGACTTCTTGTTTCTGTATCTATTTGTGAAAGCAGACTATAGACAGTGGTAGTCTTCCCGGAACCAGTCCCGCCAACCACAAGAATCATTCCGTGATGTTGATTGCCGCTGTCTTTAAGAGTATTAGCCTGTTTTTCGGTCATGCCCAATTCCAGCAGGGTCTTGGGTTTTGCGTAAGGTTTTAGTATCCTGATCACCAGGCTTTCTCCGTTAGGAGTGGAGGTAGTTGCGAGACGGAAGTTAAACACCCCACCGGCTATTTCTCTTGCGAAACTCCCGTCCTGTGGTCTCCTGCGTTCGGCAATGTCGAGACCCGCCAATAATTTTAGACGGGATATTACCATTTGGCTGGTTTTTTTCTTTATGGAGACATGATCAACCATATCTCCGTCTACCCTAAATCTCACAACAGATTCCTCTTTTTTTGGCTCGATATGTATATCGCTTGCTCTACCTTTTATGGCTTCCTGTAATATACTGTGGGCTATAGCTATAACTGGGCCTCCCTCTTCTTCTTTTACTTTTTTCTTTTCTTCTTCTTCCTTTTGAAGCACCTGAGTTACATATTTTTCACTTATGCCACCAGATGTTTTATCTTCTCTCTTATATGTTATTTTGTTGTTTAGTATATCCTTTTCTCTGATTTGAGGCTCTTTGAAAAGATTTTCAATATTTTCGGGTTCGGTTACAATAAGTCTTGAATGGGGAGAAAAATCCAGAAAATTATCAAGCGAATCCATAAGTTCCCAGTCAAAGGGGTTGCTGACTAAAAGTGTTTCTTCCCCGGAGGGTTCGAGTCTTGGAACAATAAGATTTTTTTTGCAAAATGGACCTGGAAAAGAACCAAGGTGAACGCTTTCAATTTCTATGGTAGGAGTATAGGGGAGCCCGAGAAACCCACTAATATACTCTGCTATTTTTTTATTGCTTATATTTGCCTTTAATGTGAATGAATATAAATCCCGTGGAACTATTTGTAACAATTGTTTTTTGTTTTCTTTAGTCAAATCCAGACTAAAAGATAGAAATTTTAGGAATCTTTCAAAGTCTAAAGGCTTTACATTCTTTTTAATATTTTGAGAGCTTTCGGCAAGCTTCTCCCAGCGTTTTCGGGTTTTTAAATGCTTTTCAATAATAGGCAAAAGGGAATCTTTTTTAATAGGTTTTACCAAATAATCCACGCCGCCTACAGAAAAGGCCTTTGCTTTATTTTTATCACTTTCAAGGGCAGTTAAGAAAATGACAGGAATAAGAGATGTTGCCTCCTCTTCTTGTAGACGGGAACATACTTTATATCCATCCATTGAAGGCATATTAATATCCAGAAGAATCACATCTGGGTTTTCCTCTTCGGCTTTCTTCATTCCTTCTGAAGGACTTATTGCTGTTATAACTTCGTAGCCTTCATCCGATAGGAGCCTTTCAACGAGTTTGAGCATATCCTGATTGTCGTCTATGTAAACTATTCGTGATTTCTTATTCATTTACGATTTCTATTCTATTTAAGTAATCCTTTAGTTCCTCTAAACTGCTTTTAATCTCAACGGGATTTTTGTCTTTTGCAGATAATTCGATCATTTTTCCTAACTCAGATATTCCATCAAACCCGTAAATAGAACCTGTACCCTTCATGCTGTGTCCAAGCCGCTCTATGGTTTCAAAATCTTTTCTTTTCAGTGAAGCTTCCGCTTCTTTTATGTCTTTTTCTCTGTTTTCCAAGAATTTCGGAATTAGTTGAATTGCATAGCTGGGAACATTCACTTTGATTTTCTCATTGCCCGTTCTTTCCTGCATTGTTTTGCCCTCCTATTAACTTCTACATCCTGTTTTTATACAATTTCTACCTGACTGTTTTGCCTTATAAAGAGCTTTATCAACTTCGTTTATTAACAAGTTTGATTTCGTTTTCCCATCGGGTTTAATAGTTGCTACTCCTACACTTATGGTAACATTTTTGCTGACAGGTGAAGTCTTGTGAGTGATCTTTAACTTTTTTGTTTTCTGGAGAAATCTATTTGCGACCTCAAAAGCTCCCTTTTCGTCAGTGTCCGGAAGCACGGCAATAAATTCTTCTCCTCCATATCGGCTTAGAAAATCTCTCGGCCTTTTTAATTCATTGCTTAACGTCCTGGCAATTTTTTTTAAACAATCGTCACCATTAAGGTGTCCGTACGTATCGTTATAAGCTTTGAAACA
>CAYRCN010000257.1:0-2387 GCA_964422805.1 uncultured bacterium
GCGTCCAGAAAATAGGGATCACTTCCCGATAAATTGTCAAAAAATTCTATGGCTTTGTCATAATTGCCTCTTTCATGCTCTATCAAGCCCATTCTGTAATTCGAAAAGCCGTAAAGTGAGGGATCGGCGACTGCGACCTCCCTCAGGTACTGAATTGATTTTTCTGTGTTGCCATTGTTTTCGTTAATATCTGCTAGATATGAATACGCCCGCGCGGTATATTTGCCTTCCGGGTATTCTGTGAGATATTCTATAAAGGATTTTTCCGAGTTTTTGTTGTCAGAGAGAAAAATTGATTTCGCGTAAAGGAAAGCGCCTTCTTCTTCGTATTCTCCTTTGATTTTTGAGAAAATGGATGCTGCTTTTTTGTAGTCTTTTAAAGCCATGTAAGCCCAACCGGTACTTAATTTGCTGTAGGGGAGAGAGGACTTTGAATAATGTTCTAAAGCTTGCTTATAATCTCCCTTACCATAGTAAGCTTCTCCGAGATATAATTCTCTTTTATCTCTGTCTGTGATACCGTTTATCACTTCAATCGCTGAATCAAAATTAGCTAATTTTATTTCCGTTTTTGCCCACTCTATTAGTAAATCTTCTTTTTGGGAAGGATATTTGAAAACATACTCTTTACATTTGACAATTGCTTTTTCAAAACTTCCCTGCTGATTTAATGTTTTAACAAGAAGAACGGAAGCTTCCGGGGCATATATGCTGTTGGGATAGTTATTTATAAAATCAATAAGTTCGGTTTCCGCGAGATCATAAAAACCGTCTTCGAAAAGACCTTTTGCGTATTTGAATTCCTTAACGGGATTGAGAGATAAAAGAAGAAGGAGAAAATTCATTTATTTACCTCCTCACATAGAGAGACACAATAGCAGGCTATGGCTTCATTTTTTCCTATACTACCAAGACCTTCGTTTGTTTTTGCTTTTAAGGAAACATTAGAAATATCAATGCCGATGCTTTTTGCAATGTTCTTTCGCATAGAAGAAATATAAGGAGCCATTTTAGGTGTTTCTGCTACTATTGTTGCGTCTATATTAATAACTTTACCGGGGATTATTTTCATTGTTTCCTTTAATAAAATCAAGCTTGAAATATCTTTATATTTTTCATCGGTGTCGGGAAAATGTGTGCCGATGTCATTTAGAGAGAAGGTGCCGAGAAGAGAATCAATAATTGAGTGTATAAGTACGTCTCCGTCTGAATGTCCGAGGAGACCAAGAGGGTTTTCTAATTCGACTCCTCCCAATATGAGTTTCCGATTTTCTGCCAACCGGTGAATATCATATCCGAAACCTATTCGCATATTCATTAATGTCAATATTAATACTTAAAATAAAAGCTTTTGTCAAGGGAGACCCACCCACAATCCCTTTTTTACCACAGAGGACACAGAGAAAAACAAAACTCACAGAGCGCACAGAGATTTTTTGTTGTTAAAAAACCCCAACACGCCGCACCGAATTTATCTCACACAAAGCTCACAAAGAGCACAAAGCCACCCCACACAACCCATTTTTTGTTGTTTTAAAAGTCGTAACTTATTCCTGTATTAAAGTAGGTTTGTTCAACCGATCCATCGGAAAATAGGTGGCTGTCCATTAAGGATAAGTTTAACACAAGAGAATTTATCGTATAAGAAAGTCCAATTGTGGTAAATATCTGGTCAAAATTGCTTAAACCGAACAATGCTACATTAGATCGTAAAGCTTGAGTTCTATAATCTCCTTGTGTGAAAACCCCGCCTTTTATTGTAAAATTATCATTTATCTCGTAACCGATTCCAAAATGAATGTCGTTTCTATCCACAAGACCTTCTTCGGCTGAATTTTTAGAATATTTATAATCGATTGATAAAGATAGAGGTATAGTATTAAATTTGTAACTAATACCGATTCCAATCTTTAAAGGAAAGATATTTGGTTCAACGTAAGTAATTGTAGTATCTGTTAGTTCAACACTTACATTTTCTTTTGTTTCCGGTAAGTAAGTAAGACCTAGAGATAAATTTTTTAGAGGTGAAACGATTATACCAAAGTTAGGTCTTATTTTATTAAAACTTACCGTAGCAGTATTAGGTACTGTCCGTGTCGAATCTGTTAAAGTATCTTCATATGTCTGTTCTCCAAGTCTACTTTTTGAATAAAAATTAGTATAACTCAAGTCGACTCCAGTACTAAGAATATCTTTGAGCTTGAAAACAACAGGTATGGAAAAAGAACTGATTTTAACGTTTTTATAGACGTCTAATAGACCGGTGTTGATAAAACCCGATTCAGCTGTATCGCTAACCATTGTTCCAAATATTTCTCCATAGTCTGTTTCTTTAGATTTCTCAGTTCGATAGGTTATACCGGTTTGAAAATAATCATTTATAGGCA
>CAYRCN010000258.1:0-2382 GCA_964422805.1 uncultured bacterium
AAAAAGAGATAGCAAAATTCCTTTCGATTTCCCGGGGAACAGTAAAGTCAAGAATCTACAGGGGAAAAGAGAAATTGAGGGAAATTTTAAAGAAGGAGGAAATCTATGCCTAACATAAATGAGGAAATAGAGAAGAAGATGCAAAGTGGCTTTTGGAGTGAAGAGATGGCTGGGAGAGTTATCTCTGAAAGATCCAGAAGAAGAAAAAGAAACTTGTCTGTTATAGGTTCTTTAACAGTAGTCTTTTTCTTGTTTTTTGTTGTTGGTTTTAACGTTTCTAGAATGGAGCCTGCAAGTACTTCCTGGAATGAAACCTTAATATCGACGGTTACCGAAAGCATTAATCCGTATATAATTCCGGAAGATGTGGATGAGTTTATCTCTTTTTCTTTTAACGGACAATGATAGGTAATGCCCACAGGCATTACAGTTGATTGGCTAAATAGCAAGATAGTTAAATAGTTCCCCTACTCTCCATTTCTCAATTTTTCCATTTTCCAATTTTCCAAATTTTTTCTCTGTGTAATCTGTGGTTTAAAATGGAACCAATACAAAATTTGCTAGGTCATATCTGTAAAATGGAGGCAAATATGAAAAGGTACAGTACGATAATGTTTTATATTTTAATGAGTATTCTGTTGGCTTTTCCTCTTACAATGCAGGCAGAAGAGGAGAAAGATTTGCAAACGATGAAGTCACAGAAAGGGGTACATATGATGAGGAGCCCGGGAGGGCGAATGGGACACCATGATTGGCTTTCGTCTTTAAATCTCGACGAAGATGTATTACAAAAGATGCAGGAAATGAGATTGAAAAACAAAGAGAAAATACTTGACTTAAAGAACCAGATTGAAAAGAAAGAACTGGAAATGGAGAAAATTCTTTTGGAGAAAAAATTGGATCTCAACAAAATACTCTCCATTCATGACGAAATTGCTACCTTAAGGCAAAAGATTTCAAGGAAATTGATAGAGAATAAAATCGAAATGTATAAGCTTATTCCCGATGATAAAAAGGAAGAAGCAAAGAAAATTTTTCTCAATAAATTTTTAGCAAAAGGGCACGGGAAGTTTGGAAAGCATGAAAGACGAGAAAATCCCGGATGTCCTAAGAAGAGATAACTTACCCTTCTTGATTCCTAAGGGGTGAAGATTTATCTTTTATTGTTTTCACCCCTTAGTTACATTGCTTATAATTTAAAATAGATTATAATTGCCTGGGAGGGTAATATATGAGTAGTGGTTTATCGAAAGTTGGATTAAGATTAAAAGCAAATCAGTCTGTTTTCTTATTTTTGGTGATTTCTTTTGCTGTTTTAGGTTCCGCAGTACAGAATGAAGGGATGATGCCCGAGAAAGCTCTTTCAATCGATCAGTGTATTGAAATAGCTCTAAAAAATTCCCCTCTTATTGCGATTGCCGAAGGGGGTGTACGAAAGAGCGAATTAAATGTTGGCGACGCGAGAGCTGAGTTTCTTCCGGATATTAATCTTTCGGGTGGATACTACATTGATAAAAACTATAATACATTTGAATGGAATCAGAATCATTACGATCTTACACTTTCTGCTTCCATGCAGCCATTTAATAACGGCAGAACGTATCTTGATGTAGAAAGGGCAGATGCTAATCTTGCTTCGGCGAGAGAAGGTTATCGGCTTACACGTATGAATCTTATTATGGAAGTGATAAGCAGGTATTATAATTTGCTTAATGCGTTCGGGATGTTGGATCTTAGAGAGGGAACACTTGAGCAGAAAAAGTACCAGCTCGATTTTTCAAAAGCCCAATTTGAGCTGGGTATGGTTCCCAGAGCCGATACCCTCAAAGCAAGAGCCGCTTTTGAAGGAGCCAGGGTTGATTCGCATGAAGCAAACGGAGAACTTTTGATAAGAAGAGCGGAGCTCAATGAGGTAATGGGACTGGATCTGGATACTGCTATAATGATAGAAGATGTCGAGTTAAAAGCCTTAGAATTTCCCGGATTTGATAGCATTTTAGACGTAGCTTACAGGGAGAGACCTGATATAAAACAACAGGAGGCTTCTGTTTTGGCTGGTAAATACAATATGATGATAGCCTGGATAAATAGATTACCCACTTTAACTCTAATGGGAGGTTACAGCCTTAATGCCGAGAGTTTTGCTTTTGAAGGTCTGCCCATAACTAGACCTAATTGGGATGATAATTCCGATTGGAGTGTCGGATTAACTTTAAGTTTTCCTATATTCGACGGAGGGATAAAATCCCGCGCTATAAGAAAAGCAAATATAGACTTAAACAACGCGAAACTTGGATATGAAAATCTAAAGAGGCAAGCTCAACTAGAGGTTAAATCCGCTCATATTAATCTGGAGAATGCGTCGAAGAAGATTGAATTGAC